>NZ_AP019773.1:600000-900000 GCF_009936175.1 Bartonella quintana
TGATTTTCCCACTGGTGGTATTATCCTTGGTCATTCCGGTATCCGTTCGGCTTATGAAACGGGACGTGGTTCAATTATTATGCGTGCTAAAGTTGATATTGAGGAAATGCACAATGGTCGACAGGCAATCATTGTAAGCGAAATACCTTACCAAGTTAATAAAGCAACGATGATTGAGAAAATGGCCGAATTGGTGCGTGATAAACGCATCGAAGGAATCTCTGATTTGCGTGATGAATCTGATCGTGATGGGTATCGGGTCGTTATTGAGCTTAAGAAAGATGTTATTGCAGAAGTTGTTTTGAACCAATTGTATCGTTATACGCTGCTACAAACTTCCTTTGGTTGTAATATGGTGGCGTTAAACGGAGGAAAACCTGAACAGATGACGTTGATTGATATGCTTCGTGCATTTGTTTCTTTCCGGGAAGAAGTTGTTAGTCGGCGAACAAAATATCTTTTGCGTAAAGCACGCGAAAGGGCGCATGTTTTGGTCGGTCTTGCAATTGCTGTTGCCAATATTGATGAAATTATAGCGCTCATTCGCAAAGCATCTGATCCACAGATAGCGCGTTCACAGTTAATGGAGCGGCGCTGGCTGGCTGCTGATGTGGCGTCTTTGATTAAACTTATTGATGATCCTCGTCATATTATCTATGGGGATAATACTTATAATTTATCTGAAGAACAGGCACGTGCTATTCTGGAATTGCGCTTGCAAAGGTTAACAGCGCTTGGACGTGATGAAATTGCTGATGAATTGAATAAAATTGGAGTGGATATTGCGGATTATCTTCATATTTTGGCATCACGTTCACGGATTATGAGCATTGTTAAAGATGAACTAAATGTTCTTCGCGAAGCCTTTGCAACTCCTCGACGCACTATATTTGGTTTTGGTAGCGCTGAGATGGATTGTGAAGATCTGATCGCACCGGAAGATATGGTGGTAACGGTGAGTCATAGTGGCTATATTAAACGGGTTCCTCTCAATACATACCGTGCGCAGCGCCGCGGTGGTAAGGGGCGTTCTGGTATGTCTACAAAGGATGAGGATTTTGTAACACATTTGTTTGTGGTTAATACCCATACACCGGTTCTTTTCTTTTCAACGCGTGGAATTGTTTATAAGGAAAAAGTTTGGCGTTTGCCTATTGGTACACCGCAATCGCGCGGGCGGGCTCTGATCAATATGCTTCCCTTACAGCAAGGTGAGCGTATAACAACTATTATGCCCTTGCCAGAAGATGAAGCGAGTTGGAGCGCATTGGATGTGATGTTCGCAACTACGCGTGGAACTGTGCGTCGTAATAAATTATCAGATTTCGTTCAGGTTAATCGCAATGGCAAAATTGCAATGAAACTTGATGAGGAAGATGAAATTCTTTCTGTAGAAACTTGTACGGAACATGATGACGTTGTTCTAACAACCGCTAATGGACAATGTATTCGTTTTCCAGTCGTTGAGGTTCGTATTTTTGCAGGTCGTAATTCGGTAGGGGTACGTGGTATTAATTTGGCTAATGGTGATAAAGTCATTTCGATGACTCTCTTAGAGCATGTTGAGGCGACGTCGGTTGAGCGTTCTGCCTATATTAAACGTGTGATTCATGAACGGCGTGCTGCTGGTGCAGATGCTGAAGATATTTTAACTCTTGATGAAAATGACGTGGGAACCGAAACAGAGTTGACAGATGAGCGCTATGCAGAGCTTAATGCTCGTGAGCAAATGCTTTTAACATTGAGTGAATTTGGTTATGGAAAACGGTCTTCCTCATATGAGTTCCGGATTTCTGGACGTGGTGGAAAAGGGATTCGTGCAACAGATCCATCTAAGACGGCTGAAATTGGTAAATTAGTAGCGGCTTTTCCGGTGAAGGCACAAGATCAAATTATGTTGGTGTCAGATGGGGGGCAGCTTATTCGCGTCCCTGTGGATGGTATTCGTATAGGTGGTCGTTCGACGAAGGGGGTGAAAATTTTCAATACAGCTGAGGGTAAAAAAGTTGTATCAGTTGAGCGTATTTCTGAATCTGAAGATGATGTTAGCCAATTAGATGATGAAGCTGGAAAGCATTCTGATACGGTTGATGTGAGCGAAGAAAAATAATTCTGAAGGGGCCGAGAAAATAATGAAAATTGCTCTTTATGCCGGTTCCTTCGATCCTCTTACAAATGGTCATATTGCTATTTTGCAAGGCAGTTTTGTTTTGGCTGATAAGGTGGTTGTGGCTATAGGCATGCAGGCTAAAAAAAAATCACTTTTTAGTTTTGAAGAACGTGTTGATTTAATTACCCAGGTAGGGAAAGATTTGTTAAGTATAGGTCCTGATCGATTACAGGTTATTTCGTTTGATACTCTTTTGATTGATAAGGCGCGTGAAATTGGTGCTTCATTTCTTATTCGTGGGTTACGTGATGGCACTGACCTTGACTATGAAATGCAAATGGCGGGGATGAATGGTGTTATGGCTCCTGAATTACAAACTGTTTTTTTGCCGGCGAGTGTTTCAGGGCGTGCGATAACTTCTACCTTGGTGCGCCAGATTGCCTCTATGGGAGGTGATGTATCAGCCTTTGTACCTCCCAATGTTGAACGAGCTTTGCACTTAAAATTTCAATTTTCAAGGGAAAATGGTTGTGTCTCTTAAACTTTTTGCTGTTTTGACATGTATTTTTTGCTTTTTTTCATCGAGTGCTGTGGCAGATGATTCTAAGGCAGCTGATAATTCTAATATTCTTGTTTTATCTCTCAAAAATGGTGAAGTGGTTATTCGCTTTCGGCCTGATTTAGCACCAAAACATGTTGCACAAATCAAGAGGTTAACAAAGGAAGGTGCATACAACAATGTTGTATTTCATCGTGTTATTCCCGGTTTTATGGCACAGACTGGTGATGTGCAGTTTGGGAAGAAGGGCAGTGCGAATTTTGATCTTAAACGTGTTGGTACGGGTGGTTCCAATTATCCCAATATACCAGCAGAGTTTTCAGAGCAGCCATTTAAGCGTGGTACTGTTGGGATGGCACGTTCACAAAATCCTGATTCAGCTAATTCTCAGTTTTTCATTTGTTTTAATGATGCTGTTTTTTTAAATGGTCAGTATACTGTTGTTGGAGAAGTTGTAAAGGGAATGGATGTTGTTGATAAAATTAAAAAAGGCACCACAAGTAATAATGGATCTGTAAAAGATCCTGATATTATTAATGCTGCTACTTTACAAGCTGAGTAATAATTCAAAGGGAGTTAGCCGTATGTCCGAGATTAAAGATTTAGAGAATACTTTAATTCTTGAAACAACGAAGGGCAGAGTTGTTATTGAACTTTTTGCTGATTTAGCACCTAGGCATGTTGCACAAATCAGGAGGTTAACAAAGGAGGGTGCATACAACAATGTTGTATTTCACCGTGTTATTTCTGGTTTTATGGCACAGACTGGTGATGTGCAGTTTGGGAAGAAGGACAGTGCGAATTTTGATCCTAAACGTGTTGGTACGGGTGGTTCCAATTATCCCAATATACCAGCAGAGTTTTCTAATCTTTCGCATAAGCGTGGTACGGTTTCTATGGCACGTTCACAAAATCCTGATTCAGCTAATTCGCAGTTTTTTATCTGTTTTGCCGATGCTCCTTGGCTTGATCGTCAATATTCTATATGGGGGCAAGTTATTGAAGGTATGGAAAATGTCGATAAAATTAAGCATGGTGAACCTGTTGTAGATCCCGATGCAATTATTAAGGCCACAGTTGCTGCGGATACGAAATAGTATACCTTTATTGGTTTCAACTGTAAGATCGGCAAGTGAGGATATTTACGTTTGATTGTTGTTTTGAATATGGTAAAGATAAAGCGTTGCGATTTTTATCTCTGTAAGAGTTTCCGACTGCTCTATATTTGCTTTTTTGCTGTCCATATCAAGTGTTATTGTCTTTAGGTGCAGTGAAAACTGGTAGCATGCTGTTTGTTATTGTTGTCAACCGCATACCCTAATGCTCAATGTAATTTGGCGCCATGTTTTGTATTGATGAGAAGAGATGAAATAGGGATATGCTGTAATTCATTGTTTTTATGAGTTTTTTTCTGCCATTAATGAGTATTGTATCAAATTAGATTTTGACAGAAAAAAAGAGGAAGAAGGGTTTGAAAGGTATTTCAAGAATCCTCGAGAGCTCTTTTAAAAAATGAATTTGTGCAAAATCTAGTGTCAAATTATACAAAGTCCGCTGACAAGCAAAACCAAAACTTGAGTGCTTATTATCCAAGTACTACTCTTGTAATCTGAGCACGATTAGCTAATTCAAAACCACTCAGTTTTACAGGATTAATTGCTTCTTATCATTGTTTTGCATTTATCCAGATGCAGCAGCTAGATCAATGTATAGCATTACCTGTAAGTGAAAAAGAAATGAAGTCTGCTATGGAGCTTTCATTGCGGTGGGCACAGCGTTGTAAAACAGCTTTTGGTGATCAGCCAAACAAAGCGTTGTTTGGTATTGTTCAAGGCGGTGAAAATGTGAAAATACGTGAACGTTCTGCCCAAGCATTAAAAGAAATGAATTTGAAAGGTATGCTATTGGAGGGCTTGCAGTTGGTGAACCGCAAAGTGCTATGATAGCTTTTTTGGATTCTATTTGTCCGATTTTGCCAGAGGATAAGCTCCGCTATCTCATGAGGGTGGGAACACTTGATGATATTTTACAAAGTGTTGCTTGTGGTATTGATATGTTTGATTGTTTTATGCCGACGCGTGTGGGATACCATGGTTTAGCTTTTACGCGCTTTGGTAGAATTAATTTGTGCAATGCGCGTTATGTAGAGGATCCATATCCTCTTGATCCACAGTCACTTTGTTCTGCTGCATGTGATTTATAGCTGTGGTTTATTTGCATCATTTGATTAAATCTGGTGAATCTCTCGGTGGTATGTTGTTAACTTGGAATAATCTTTTTATTGTCAAAAACTTATGTAAGGAATTTGTGAAGCCATTGAAGCAGGCTGTTATGCTGACTTTTGTGCTGAAACATGCGCTTTATGGACACAAGGGCGATAAAGTATTGGCTTTATTATGGAGTTTACCTTTTCCAGGTTGCTCAATTTATTTTTGTATCAAAAACTTTTATTAAAAGTATGAAGTGAGAAATGTTTTTCCAAAAGTATAAAACTACACTGCCTTTAAAAAATAGATGCGTAGTTTTACTAGTACATATTTCTTATGCGAAGGTTGATACTAGGGATAAACTGTTACTCCGGTACGCACTACCTGATCCGGAGAAAAACAGTTTGTTTTTTGTTATTGTTTAGCTCAACAATGTTAATGAGGAGTTAGCGAACCCTTAAAGAAGTATAAAAGTTGCATTTTTATAGGGTGGTTTTTGTTTTTGACGGCTAAATGTAAATAATATGTTAAATAAAATCTTGTAATATAAAATAAAGTAAAAAATAAATTATTTACAATATTTAAAAGTTAATTTTATATTGATTTAATAAATTATTATTTGAAATAAAATTAGAATATTTTCTACTAATATTAGATAATTAAATTATCAATATATAAAAAATTCTTATAGATAAATCACTCTAAAATAGAATTGTTTAATACAAGAAGCAACATAATTATGAACAGCTTTAGAAGACCATGAGAGAATTTATGAAAATGGCTTAGCAGTAAAAATTATAGGTTATCAAATTGAAGATAATCAATTATTTCATACAGACAAAAAATGGTAAAATCGGCAAATATCTTGCACTTCTCTCTAGCTAATGGTGACATCTTATTCACTCATTCGAAATTCGTTATTCAAAAAATCTTAAAAATGGTTAGAGTGTTCAGTATACCGTCTCACAATAAAGGTTTCACTGTAAAATTCGAAGTGGAAAAAGGAAACAGAGTTCGTTATCTTATTGAGCTTGTAAAATAGGTAGATAAATTTATAGTTGTTAGGTATTCAAAAATTCTTCATTAAGGAATCTCATTTAAAACTTCATAAAATGCTTCATATATCAAGATATTCTTAAAGCTTTATATTAGGGATTATTCAGTATAAGTGTCACAATGTTTTGAATTTTTGTTTCTGCGTATTACAGATATTTATGGTTAAAAGTTCTATACAGAAGTGGTGGTATGAAGGATTCTCACAAACAAAATTTTCTTGTATCTGGAATCGATTCGAGAACACGGCATTTGACAATTGACAATTTTAGCTCTTGCAGTGAGGAGTTTTTCTATTGATACTGCAGAGTTTGTTGCAATAGGGCTATAGCCGGAGATGGCACGAAGTTCGTATATTAATACTCTTACAGCTAGTCAATATATTTCGTATGCGTTGGACGTTGTGATCGGAGCGCCTTTTTAGCGGTTGCAACAGCCAAGTTATCACGCAAAACTGTTTTATAGGATTGATATTTTTTTACGCGTTGACAAATATTGCCAGTACCTTTTTCTAACTTTAGCATGTCAGTAGCGTTGCGGCTTATCAGTGGCCTTCTATATAGCATCTATTTTGGGTTTTTGGCTATGGTCGTGTCTTTTAATGGTACAAATGAATGAACGTTCCAAAGTTTTTGGGTATGTTATGCTTGGTTTAACAATTGCGACCGTTTTTGAAGCACCAGATGCGACCTGGATTGGATAGATTTTTGGTTGGCAGATTGCTTTTATCCTTATGGGTGCTATTACTTTATTATGCTTTTTCCTTATTAGGGCGTTCTTACCTTCTGTTTCGAATGCTCAAGAAATCAATCCTCTGCGTGAAGCGGGTGTATTAAAGCAAAAGCAGGTCTTGTTTCTCTTGGCGATGGTTTCGGTTGGGAGCATCAGAATGATTTTCTGTTTTCACTTATATTAAGTCGATGTTAATGCATGTTTCTGATGTTTTTCTTGATTAGGTGCCATTCATTATGCCGTTAGTTGGTTGGGAATGGTTGTAGGTAATCTTTTAGGGTCTAATTTGCCGTTAAAGTTGACACTTCACCGATGATATTTTTTGCTATGCTTTGGAGCACATTTATTTTTTTCTTTCTGCCCTATACTCTGTTAACGGCAGTATTTGGATGTTTTTTGGTCGGTAATTTAATTCTTTTGCAGCTATGCCTTCTTCTAGACAACCGAAAATTATGGATGTTGTATACATGGACAGATTTTGGCGGGAGCATTAATGCAATCTGCTTTTAATATTGCTTGGGGTAGAAATTGGAGCATGAGTTTTGAAATTAGGCTATAGTTATGAATATATTTCTGTTCTTGGGTGATAACTCTCTGTAGGTTATTGGTTTTTTTGTTTCTTATTAGTATGTGGAAAAGCATGATCAAAATTTTTCTCAGCTATGAATGTTTCTTGAAAAGAAAGAGTATTTTTCATTTATCTAGTCATTTGATTGTCCAGTTGGATTTTTAAATATGCTATAGGAAACACGTAGAGCAAATGGGATACCAAGACAAAATAAAAGACTGATGAGTGCTGCAAGAAGAGCTTTTGCTGCTAAAATTACTCCTATTATTCCTCCAGGATTAAAAAGTCCAGCAAGATTTGTGATTATTCCTGCTAGTGTTGCACTCAACGCAGCTGAAAATAGCTGTACAGAGGTAAGCGATTCGCTGGCACGCAGAGAATCTTCATCATTTGCACATTGTAAGATTCGTGTTAACAAATGGGGCCATGCTATACCAGCACTCATTCCGATAGCAAACAATGCTAAGCAAATGATAAAAATATATTCAGGTGCAGAGACTTCTGTTGGAATGAGCCATAAAAGAATGCCTATGCCTAATAAGTTTAATATGGGAGAATAAACAATGATATTGTGAATTTTTTTTACGGATATACCGGCGCTTGATAGGGCACCACATGTCCAACCGAAGCTCATGAGTGCTGCTATGTAACCAGCAATAAGTGGGGCTTGTCCATGGAGCTCTTGAAGAAAAAGTGGAAAATAAAGCTCTATACTATACACGACAATAGTCATAATGAGGATCAATGCGTAAACAGGAAAAAGCTCAGAAGAGAAGGAAAAGGATTTACGTGGCAACATAGGATGAAGTGTAGATGATTCGATTTTTGCGAGAACAAAGAGAAGACTTAATCCAATGACTAACCCACAGATTTTGATAACTGGTGTATCTATAGTTCCCCCGGCAGAAATGATAAAAATCAATAAGGTAAGTGTGAGGAGTTGTGGAAGCGGGAGTGGAGATATTTGAACATAGTTTTTATTTTCTTTCGGCAAAACTTTAAAAGCTATGAGTGAGAAAATTATTGCTAATGAGCCAATGATCCAAAAGGATGCTCTCCATATGCCATATTGTACAGAAATGCCGCCGATAGCTGGTCCTAACAAGGTCGATATTCCCCACATTCCAGAGATAATACTCAATGCATGTGACCATAAAGATGGACTGAAAATAATACGTACCATGGAATAGGATAAGGATAGAAGAGAACCACTTCCGAATCCTTGAACAAAGCGCCCTATTAAAAATAGGGGCATAGTCGAAGCAATGCTGCATATAAAAGTGCCAACGGTAAAGATGAGACCAGAGATAACATAGGCTTTACGAGGACCTATTTCCCCCAATATTTTTGTTGCAAGTGAAGTACCAAGGAGTGATGCTGTAATAAAGACAGTAGCTACCCACGAATAATACAGCTCACCGCCAATATCATTCATAATAGAGGGCAAAATAGTAACAACAACGTAAATATTGGTAGCATGTAATATAACACCACCTGTAAACGTTAAAAAGCGAATACCATTCTCACCCGATAAAAGCGCAGACCAGTTTTGTTTTTTCACTTTTTTACTATTTATAAAAATTGACCTTCTCTATTTATAAGGTAGTTGTTTGAATTTGCCAAGGGAAGATTCAAAGCTCTCCTTTCGCAGAGCTTTGGAATTTAAATTAAATTTTTAATTACCCATTGCTTTTTTGAGATTTTCATGAATTTTATCGAGGAAGCCTGTTGTAGAAAGCCATTTTTGTTTAGGTCCAATCAAAAGTGCGAGATCTTTGGTCATAAAACCTTCTTCAACAGTCTTAATACAAACTTCTTCCAATGTTGTGGCAAAGTTTTTTAATTTCTCATTGTTATCAAGTTTGGCACGATGCGTCAGGCCACGTGTCCATGCAAAAATAGATGCAATAGAATTTGTTGATGTTTCTTCATTTTTTTGATACTGACGGTAATGGCGTGTCACTGTACCGTGTGCAGCTTCTGCTTCAACAATTTTACCGTCTGGTGTCATGAGAACAGAAGTCATAAGACCAAGGGAACCAAAGCCTTGAGCAACGATATCAGACTGAACATCACCATCATAATTTTTACATGCCCACACGTAGCCACCTGACCATTTAAGTGCAGAAGCAACCATGTCATCAATGAGGCGGTGTTCGTAATGTAATTTACGATTTTCAAATTCAGCTTTAAATTCAGCATCGAATATTTCTTGAAAGATATCTTTAAAACGGCCATCGTAAGATTTCAGTATGGTGTTTTTTGTTGAAAGATAGACTGGAACATTCCGCTGTAGTCCATAATTAAAAGATGCTCGAGCAAAATCACAAATTGATTCATCAAGGTTATACATAGCCATGGCGACCCCTGCACTTGGGGCGTCAAAAACATCATGTTCGATAACTTGATTGTCATCGCCGATAAATTTAATACTTAACTTTCCCTTGCCAGGAAATTTGAAATCAGTTGCCTTATACTGATCACCAAAAGCATGACGTCCGATAATAATTGGTTTGGTCCAGTTAGGAACGAGACGTGGGACATTTTTGCAGATAATCGGTTCGCGAAAAATGACTCCCCCTAAAATATTGCGGATCGTGCCATTGGGTGATTTCCACATTTTTTTTAGGTTAAACTCTTTGACTCGTGCTTCATCAGGCGTGATGGTTGCACATTTTATACCAACCCCATATTTTTTGATAGCATTCGCAGAATCGATAGTTACTTGATCATTGGTTGTATCTCGATTTTCGACAGAAAGATCGTAATATTTAAGGTCAATGTCGAGATAAGGATAGATCAGTTTGTCTTTGATATATTTCCAGATGATACGGGTCATCTCATCCCCATCAATTTCAACAATGGGGTTTTGCACTTTGATCTTTACCATTAGAAATCCTTTTTCGTTCAAGTGATATTATTTTATAGCACTTTCAGACTTATAATGAAAAGGAAAAACAGGGATGATAGAGGGGCATTTAATGTGATAGGGTTAGAATATCTCCTTAATAAAATGTAAAATTTATTGAAGAACTCATGTCTTGCAGATATGGCTGAGAATGAGGTGCATCTGCAGCATTTAATCTTCTTTAAAGATTGACAAAAAGTATTTACTAGTTGGAATGGAAAAAAAGATCATAGAGCTGTCTGCTGTAGATCAAGAAACAGCATGCCTTTTGCCTTTTAATAAAAGAAATGGATGCTTGTCGTAAAGTTTTTAAAATGAAACTTGCTGATTCTTTTAGCCGTCAAATTGTTGGTATATTTGTTGGAACTTTGGATAATTTTTCACAACAGAACCTAGCAGAATTAAAAAAAATTATTAGGCAAGGCTGGTAAAAAAGAACGCATTTGTAGAGCTACGTTTGAAAATCCTATTTCCTCACTGTTATTGACACATCTATTATCTTTAACAAGATAAATAAAATCAATACATTAAGTGATATAAAAAAGAGCATGGTACGCCCAAGGGGAATCGAACCCCTGTTTCCGCCGTGAAAGGGCGGCGTCCTAACCGCTAGACGATGGGCGCAAACCAATGATGAGGCTTATAGAGAGGATCTTTTTACTTCGCAAGCCCTCTACGTAATTTTTTTGAAAAAAACAATGTTTTATTAAATTATTTTCTGAGTACGTCTATATTACTTCTCGGCAGGATTATTTTTTTAGAGTTGTGCATGAGAAAATGTAGAGAGCGATTATAACGGTTGATGCAAGTTTTGATGTTAGAACTACCATAATTGAATGCTCCTTTTTTATTATTTCTGATTTGAAGAATAGAAGAAAAGGATAAAATCAGCAGGATTTTGCTGTACTGTGAATTTTTTTGTGTCATCTGACTGTTTTTTGTGGAGTGTGTGCGTGGTGAAACTATTGTTTTACTTGCTTAAAGAGATTTCGAAAAAGAGTGTTTGTCTGGGATTTTCAGTAAAGCAAAAAGCTCTTTCAGAGCAGTTTATTGAAATAGAACGACAGCGCTTATTGCTAAGTTAATAAATGATGTAATGGTGTAAAAGCTGTCTCTCTGCTAGCTGTAGATTCGTTTAATAAAATGAAAGAGAATGGGTATTGTAAAAACAAAAAACCATTGAAGCAGATTGAGCCAGGCAGAAGTCAATAATCACTTTATTTTCATATTCCTTTCTCCATGCCTGAATAAGAAAATTTGGGAAAAATTTAAGGCTTCTTGCTTGCTCTTCACTTAATATCTGAACAATCTTTGTCTGAAAGTTATTCTGTATGCGGAGAGTTGATTGAAGTATGTGCTACGGTAATTTGCTAAAATTTCAAAGTTTTGTCGATTCAGTTTATGTCAAATGTTTAGAGGCTAAAATCTTTTCGTTCTTCTAAATTTTGCAATATTTCAGGATTGGATTCTCCACAAGTCAAGGATTATGTTCTGCTTTGATGTCAGGCTCTATTTAGATATTATCCACATAGGGCATTAAGACTTTGAGTTTAAAAAAGATATTTCTGAAAAAGCTTAAACTATACAATGGGAGGAAGAGATGTGGTTGTGGTATTGTATTCTTTTTCAGTTTATTCTATCTATTCTGTTCATTTACCATATACGCGAATGTTGTTGTTTCAATGCTTGTTAAATCGGATAAGATATTTTTATTTGTGCTTAATCAAGTCATCGATATTTTCTAGCGCGCTGTTTTTTTATTTCTCTGACAAAGTTTTTTTTTGCTAAAAAGTAAAGCCTTTTTTTATCCAATTTTTTAAAGATAATCCAGATCTATAAATTTTGAAATTTCTCATTGAGAGTGTCTGTAGTCGCTTATAGTTTATATGTAAAAATTTTTCAATTTTAGAAT
This sequence comes from Bartonella quintana, assembly GCF_009936175.1. NCBI lineage: Bacteria > Pseudomonadati > Pseudomonadota > Alphaproteobacteria > Hyphomicrobiales > Bartonellaceae > Bartonella > Bartonella quintana. The sequence continues at coordinate 612,050 of NZ_AP019773.1, forward strand.
CGTAGAAAAGGTTTTTTTCTTAAGCAATGGATGGTTTATCATTTTGTTTTTTATAAAATTTTCTTTAGATTATAGAACATTTCTATTTTAAATCAGTTATTTTTACATATGCATTAAAAGTTTAATGTTTTTTTATTACTATCGTTTGAAAGATATATAACTAAAGAGATGCGATGTTAAAAATTGAGGGAATTTTACCTGTTTATTGCCAATTTTCAATATCTGGATCAGTTGTTTTTAGAGGGACTCTTAGTTTTTGAAAAATATGAATATTCATGTTCTTGAGGAATTTCTGTTGAACAAGCGGCTTTTATTGTACTAGAAAAAAGTTGAGTTGAATAGAGCAGATAACTTCTTTGAATTGTATTTGATTATAAAAATTGTTTGCGTTGATTTGTGTATCACTTAGATGTTTTTCAGTGAAAATAAAAGATAAACAGTGAGAAAATGGCAGATGCCTTAAAAATTGGCATTCGAGGCCTCGGTACGGTTGGTATTTCAGTATTCGGATTTTACGTGAAAAAGCAAAAAGTTTGGCTTCCTACTGTGAAAGACCAATCAAAGTTGTTGCTTGTTAGCACGCATGATAAAGATCGTAACCGTGGAATTGATTTGGGTGATGTCAAATGGTTTGATTCACTTGTAGAAATGGCAGTATCTGGTAAAATTGACGTTTTTGTTGAGTTAATTAGAGGTGAATTAGATGTTGTGCATGGAGCTGTTGAGAAAGCGCTTGAGGTGAGGAATCATGTTGTTACTGCCAATAAAGCTCTTCTGGCTAAACATGAGATGGAATTTGCTTTCATTCAGAAGAAAAACGTCTTTTCTTCATTTTAAAGCTGCCGTTGCGGGTGGAATTTCTGTTATAAAAGCGATGGAAGAATCACTTTCCAGTAGTCATATGTCAGGAATTTATTGCATTCTAAATGGAACCTGCAACTATATATTAACACGCATATTTACTGAAGGTCTTTCATTTAAAGATTGTTTGGCAGATGCATAGAGACTCGGTTATGCCGAAGCTGATACGATTTTTGATATTGGGGGAAATGACTTCGCTCATAAATTAGCTTTATTGACAAGTTTGGCATTTGGACAGCAATTTCTTTAGATGATATTTATGTTGAAGGGATTCGCAATATTTCGCGGATTAATATTCGCGCGGCTGATGACATTGGGTTATCGGATTAAGCTATTAAGGTTTACATTAAAAATCGATTTTGGAATCGAGTAATGTGTTCACCCAACAAGGGTCCCAACATCATCAATGATTGCATAGATTCATGTTGTGGCGAATCTCTTTCTATTCAAAGCTGATCTCTTAGGTGAATTATCGTTTTCAGGTCCTGGTGCTGGAGAAGCGGCAACAGCATAAGCGGTTATTGATGATTTAGTTGACATAGCAAAAGCAACTTCTGATTTTCAGTATGTACCTGTTTTAGGAAGATCAGCATTGGAGCTTTCTCCTCGTAAAAAAGCATGTATTTCTTATCATGCAGGTGGCTATTTTATTCGTTTGAGCATTCATGATCGCGTTGGTATTTTTGCAGCTGTTGCAAGGCATATGGCTGATAATAACAGCTTATTCGAGTCGATTGTTCAAAGACCTTTTGTAGAAAGTCAAATTGTAAAAACAAAAACAATCATTTTAATAACGCATGAAACAATGGAAGTGAATGTACGACAAGCACTTGCAGCAGTTGAAAAAGATGGTTATCTTGTTGCAAAAATCTCAATTCATTCGCATTGAACGTACGGCGTAAAATTGATGATTTGTTGTATAATGGCAAAAAGAGAGCTCGAGTGCTTTTTCTCTTGAGGAATCTCTTATTTTTGCGAAAAGCTTTATTCTTAATGTTTGACAATGAATGCTAACATTTTTGCAGAACTCAGTCGGTAGGATTTTTTATATGCCTTCAACTCAGAAAATTTTAAATGGACTTGATCGTAGTCTAACACTTGAATTGGTACGTGTAACTGAACGCGCTGCTGTTGCAGCTGCACGCTGGCGCGGGCGGGGTGATGAAAAGGCTGCTGATCAAGCTGCTGTAGATGCAATGCGTCAAGAACTTAATCGATTGCCTGTTGATGGTACAGTAGTGATTGGTGAAGGTGAGCGTGATGAAGCTCCTATGCTTTATATTGGAGAAAAAGTAGGTCTTCAAAATGGACTGGCGATTGATATTGCGCTTGATCCACTTGAGGGAACAACAATTTGTGCTAAAAATCTTGCTAATTCCTTAGCTGTTGTTGCAATTGCGGAAAGGGGTAACTTACTTTATGCTCCTGACGTTTATATGAGAAAAATTGCTATTGGTCCCGGTTATCCAAAGGGGTTGGTTGATATCGATGCTTGTCCTGCGGACAATGTTCACGCTCTTGCAAAGGCTAAGGGAGTGGCTGTTAATCAGATTACTGTTTGTATTATGGATCGGCCTCGCCACGAAAAACTGATTGATGAAGTACGGGCAACAGGAGCATCAATTCGTTTAATTGGTGATGGAGATGTTGCTGCCGTTATTGATACAACTGATTCAGATGAAACCGGCATTGATATCTATATGGGCATTGGTGGAGCGCCAGAAGGCGTATTAGCTGCCGCAGCTTTACGCTGCATTGGTGGGCAGATGCAAGGACGTTTACAGCTTGATACAGAAGAAAAAATCGCACGTGCAGCCACGATGGGAATCGATAATCCTCATAAAGTTTATACAATGGAGGAAATGGCGAAAGGTGATGTTTTATTTTCTGCAACAGGTGTCACTGATGGGAATATGCTTTCTGGTGTTAAATTTACTCCTCGTTACATTCAAACGGAAACTCTTGTGATGCGTTCACATACTGGTACAATCCGTAAGATCAAAACACAGCATAGAAACCATTCAAAATTTGATTAATGCCTTTTTTTGTTTTAGCCAATTAGAAAAATAATAGGGTATCTTTTTTTCAAAAGGACGCTTCCATAAAAGGGTTTAAGAATGCGTTTATGGAAGTGTTTGGAGGATATATTTTTTATAGTTATGAAAGCTGGACAAAATGTACCCAGCCATTTTTATCTTCTATATTTCCTTTTTGAAGGTCAACCAATTGTGTACGAATTTTTTGCGTAATCTTACCGATCATTTCATTTCCAATTATGAACTCCCCACCTTTATATTTGAAGCGACCGATTGATGTGACAACAGCGGCAGTACCACAAGCAAAAACTTCTTTAAGATGACCCTTGTGTGCATCTTCCTGGAGCGATTCAAAAGAATAAGGGCGTTCTTCTATCATTAAACCCATTTGTTGCGCCAATTTCAAAATTGAATGACGTGTTATTCCTGGAAGAATGGTGCCATTAAGTGCAGGTGTTACAAGTGTATTATCTGCCATAATAAAGCAAACATTCATACCACCAAGCTCTTCAATCCATTTATGTTCAATCATATCAAGAAAAAGCACTTGGCTACAATTGTTTTCAGTTGCATTTTTTTGTGCAAGTAAGCTTGCTGCATAGTTTCCACCACATTTCGCAGCACCGGTTCCCCCTGGACCAGCTCGGCTATGATCTGTTTCAATCCATACACTGATAGGTTTTTCTTCTCCTTTGAAATATGATTCAACAGGAGATGCTATGATACAGAAAAGATATTCTTCAGAAGGGCGAACTCCCAAAAAATTTTGATTGCCAAACATGAATGGACGTATGTAGAGGCTAGCATTGGGATTTCCAGAAACCCACTTCTGATCAATTCTTACTAATTGATGAATGGCATCTAAAAAAATGTCCTTTGGTAATTCTGGCATGGCTAATCGTCTTGCCGACTCTATAAAACGTTGCGCATTGGCATCAGGGCGGAATAACAAAATGCGTCCATCTTTTGCGCGATAGGCTTTTAAACCTTCAAAAATCTCTTGCGCATAATGCAAAACGGTACTTGCTGGATTAATTTCTAGGGATTTGTATTGAGAGATGACAGCGTTATGCCAACCTTTATCTTTGGTCCATTTAATGATCCCCATGTGATCTGTAAAAAATCGGCCAAAACCAGGATTTTTTAGAATACTTTCACGTTTCTCGTCTGATAAAGGTGATGGGTGTTTTTCTATTTTAAACGAAATTGATGATGTAGGAGATTTCATAAATTAAACCTTTTAGAATATGCTTTATTCCTAGGTATTTTTTATTATAAAAAATAACGAAATGCTTTCATTACAACTTTATTATTAGCAAATCATTTGTGTCAATGCCTTCTTATAGAATTGAAAGAAAAGGCTCTTGAGAGATATTTTGTTAATGTTTTCATGGTTTTGCTTCTAGATTTTATCAAGTAATCTGGAACCTTTATACATCTTTGTCGTTTTCCGAAATAAGTGTCTGAATGATTCCCTATATGCATATCTTGTAACTTAAAGGTAGAGGAATTGAGAAAAGGAATTACTATGATTGATAGAAATTACCATACATACGAAGAACGTATAGCCGCAGAAAAGAAAGAGCGTGAACAGCATAATTCAATTGGTAAAGGTATTCTTGCCATTCTTCTTGCGCTTTTTATTATCTGGTTTATTTTCGGCTTCTTAGGATCTTTTTTTGAAAAATCTCCTGAAGGTATATCTCACCACTATAACACTCCAGAATCGAATCAAACAACAAAAAGTCCGGAAAAAGATTTAAATCCAACATCTCCGGTACCTTATACCTATAAAGACACGACTTCATCTTTATTTTATGAACCAAATCCTTCAGAGCAAAGAAACCAACCCAACGTGGATCACAAAGAGTAAAATCATCTTAAGTGCATGAGCCAGGAAAAGTTTGAGACAATTTTAATTTCTGAAATTAATCAATTGTTAGCAAAACAAACAGTGCGAGGGTTTTTAAAACCGTCGCATTATTTGTTTAGCGTGTGACGAAACAACTTCCTCCAGAATTTTTGATGTCTTCACAAAGGCTTATAGCTTCATTACGGTTTTGTGTTTGAATACGAACACGGTAATAGGTTCCTTTTCTTGGTATAAGAGCAGATTGAATATTCAAAGAACGAGCACCGATAAGGAATCCAAATCTGGACTTCATATTTTTCAAGGAATTTTTAGCTAGCGCATGCGTAGGTAGGGATGCAAGTTGTACGTAATAATTTTCTGAATTTTGTGTGCCTACTCGGACTGGTGGAGTTGGGCGAGAGGCAGCATGTATTTGATCCTGTGAATTGCTCTTTGCATGTGAAGGAGTTGGTATAAATGGATTTTCAATTTCTCCCTCAATATTAGAGGAAGAAGCATTTTCAGCGATTATTTTATCAATATTATTCATCAGCTTCTGTTCTGCTTCTTCGTGATTTGTATCAGAAAAGTGCGAAGAAACTGAAGCAGTGTCTTGATCTATAGGAGCTTGATCAATCCTTTCTTCAAGTTTATCAGCAGTTTTTCTCTCTGTGTGATGTATTGGCGCGAGTACAACTGTGCCATCTTGTTTTACAATAACAGTTTGTACTTCTTGTGTTGGAATAGTGTGATTGATGGCTTCTGTCACTGCATTTTCAACATCAGATTTATCAAGAGAAGAAGAGGAAATGCTTGTGGATTCCTGCTGATTTAATGTTGCTAACTCTTTAGGCAATTCAGAATTATCAATAAGAAATTGTTGTGTATTTTCTTGTTTTTCATTTTCTCCAGTTGTTTGTTTATAAATATCTAAATTATGCGCAACGTCATCTTTTTTTTCAGTTGATTCTTGTTTGAATTTAAAAGGCGTATTTTCAGCGCGGATAATGGGGGTGCTTTCATTTTTTTGTGATGGCATAAAAAAGCTAAAATAACCAATAAAACCAGTTGCTAAAAGGATAAGAAAAACAAAACTTCTTGTAAGAGTTTTACCAACAATAAAACTTTTTAAGGGAGGAGTGGTTGATGCATGAGTGGGGATTTCATCTACCCCTTTGGATGATAAATTCTCGGTAAGAGAGCAGGAATGATCCCCTATATCGTCAGCAGAGAAATAGTTAGCACTCTGCTCTTTGGAATTTATATTTATATACGCATCCTCTCTTGGATTGTGAACGGTTTGATGAAAGATTTCATTGAGGACTTCATTTTTCTGTTGTCGCCGCGAAAAATCTTCTGCTGGAACATTTCCTACATTGAATACATCAGCAAGTTCTTCTTTCAAACCATCAGGAGGTACATCATATTCTGGGAGTTCTGGAACCATAATTGGCCCAGTTTTTTCTACGATTTCCTCTGCAAATTTAGAAGTATCAACATTTGGCGGGGGAGTGTCCCTGTGCGTAGTGTTATGAGCAAAAAAACTATCTGTTTGTGTGGTATTATGGATTTTCGATGAGGGAGGCGTACCACTTAAATTGTTTTGATGATACAGAACCTCTTTTTCATTGTTTTGCTCAGAGATAGTTTCATCATTATTGATGTATTGGGTTTGAGTGTCACCATATGTGTGAGTTTTTGCAGTATAAACTTCTTGTTTTAAGAATTTTTCCTCATAAAATTGAGGATAATCATGAGTATGATCCTTTTGTGGAAAGCCTTTTAAATCAGATGGATTATTATCAATTTGTATTGAATCCAAAAGTGATGGGACGTCACTTGTTAATTCATTTCTTGCAGTGTCCTGTTTTTCTGAAATAAGGTTAGCAGATGAGAAGCCAGTGTTTGCACCCATGGAAGGATTTGGAGCACTGGCATAATATTCTTCAATCCAATTTTCTTGATCAGCCGAAACTTTATAGGAATGGTTTAGAGGAATGTCATGGAGGCTTTGATTGTCATCACAATTTTGTTGTATAGTCTGTAGATTTGGCTGTTGCGCAATTGTTTGTGAAAAAGGGTTGGCTTGTTCATCGGGTTTTGAAGGAGCTTTTTTATTATTGTGCTTATCAGATTCATCAAAAAAGAAATTTTCTGATTGTGGACGGAAATTCCTTTTTTCAAAAGAGTGATGAGTACGAGTTGGTATTGTTTTATTTTGAGGTAATTGATTCTTTTGAATAGGTAAGGGAGAAAGTGCATCTAAAATTTGCTCTTCATCATTACCAATAGGTGAAGAATGTACTTCTTCAGATTCTTCAGACAAAAAACTATTTTGTTCTAAATGGTTGAAAGAAGCAGTTTGAGTAATATCTGAAGTCGGTTCATTGCTGGTTTTGTGCAAGTCCCACTTCTTCTTTTGATCATCAATTAGATTATTCTCAAGTTCCGCTTCTAGAAAAGGTAAATCAAAATCATCACCATGGAATGAAGTTTTAGAGGTCTGAGAGATTGACCGATCAGTCTGTAAAAAGGACGGATCTTTTTGATTTTCACTTTGTTTGTTTGGATTAAAAATTCGCGTAAGTTTTTCTAAAGGATTATTGTGTTCATGATCCTGTTTCGTTTCGCGCGAATTTTTGCGATCGTTATCGCTCATAGCTTTTCTCACATGATAATTTGCATCTGTGTGCAATAAATGGTTAATTTTAATTTTTTATTTAATTATAAATTTTCCCCCGCCTATAAAAGGATACATGAAAAAGTTTATCAATAAAGTACTCATTTTATGTATTTATAGAACTTTTTCAACGCATTTCTGTTGCTGCTTCGATTCCTACAATTGCAAGTCCTGATGATAAAATATTCATGATCGCTTGTATTAATCCCAATCTGGCAAATGAGAGTTCTTTATCATCAGGCTGAATAAAGCGTAAATCGAAATTATCACTCCCTTTATTCCAATGGGCGTGAAAGCTGGAAGCAAGATCATAGAGATAAAACGCCAATCGATGTGGTTCTTTATGAACTACGGCTTGTTCAATGATGCGTGGATATTCAGAAAGTTTGCGTATTAAGAATATCTCATTATCGTCTGTTAATCGATTAAGATGTGCAATCATTGTGTCATTTGAAACATTTTCAATACGGAAAATCTCTTGCGCTTGACGAAAAACTGAGTGACAACGTGCACTTGCATATTGTACGTAAAAGATAGGGTTATCTTTTGATTGTTCTGTTACTTTTGCAAAATCAAAATCAAGAGGTGCTTCACACTTACGGTACAGCATCATAAAACGCACTGGATCACGGCCGACTTCTTCTACAACATCACGTAAAGTTATAAATGATCCTGCTCTTTTCGACATGCGTACAGGGTGACCATTGCGAAAGAGTTTTACCAATTGACATAAAAAAACGCTCAATTTAGCACTATTGCCAGAAATTGCTTTTGCCATCGCCTCCAACCGCTTTACATAACCAGCGTGATCTGCACCTAAAATATAAATCATTTCATCAAAATGACGATTGAATTTATCACGAAAATAAGCAACATCAGCAGCAAAATAAGTGTAAGAACCATCAGATTTAACTAAGACACGGTCCTGATCATCTCCAACATCAGTGGAACGGAACAAAGTTTGTTCACGTGGTTCCCAGTCTTCTGTGTTTTGTCCTTTTGGTGGTGGGAGCTCACCTTTGTAGATATAGCCGTTTAAAGTAAGATCATTAATCGTGTTACGAATAGCGCGCGCATTATCAGCATAAAGCATCCGCTCAGAGAAAAAGATATCATGATAAATATTAAGGGCAGCTAAATCTTTGCGAATCATTGACATCATTGCATAAATTGCACGTTCTTTCACTATCGATAAAGCTTCGTCTTTATCGATAGTGAGTAATTGATCACTAAACTCTTGAGCAAGCGATTGTCCCAATGGTATCAAATATTCACCAGGATACAGTCCTTCTGGAATTTCATTAATTTTTTGTCCAAGGGCTTCGCGATAACGCAACAGTACGGAATGGGCTAGTACTTCAATTTGTTTACCAGCATCATTGATATAATATTCTTTCGTAATGTTATAGCCAACAAATTGAAGCAAATTGGAAAGCACATCTCCAAAAACGGCACCCCGGCAATGTCCTACATGCATGGGACCTGTCGGATTTGCTGATACATACTCAACATTAATGCGTTTTCCCTGTCCCATTGGAATACGGCCATAAGACGTACCTTTTTTAAGCATGGATTTTATTGCATCTTGCCAAAATGATTTTGTAAGCTTGATATTGATAAATCCAGGAGCGGCAATATCAATACAATCGATAGAGGAATCATTTTTGAGAAGTTCTATAATCTTTTCTGCAAGTGCATGCGGATTAAGTCCAATAGACTTTGCAAGCACCATGGCAGCATTGGTTGATAAATGGCCATGTGAGGAATCGCGTGGAGGATCAACGGTGATTTTTGATAAATTTAAATCTTCTCCATTTTTTCCTTTTATATCAGATAACTCTAGTGATTTTTTAATTTTTTTTTCGAAGTTTTTAAAGACATTCATATTCAACTTCCATCATGTGTTCAAAAGCGATTAAACGAAATTATTTGTGCAATCAAATAAACGCTGATATTCACGTAGAGCATAGTGATCGGTCATACCTGACAGAAAGTCCGCAATGAGACGTGCTAACTCTTTATTTGTTAAGTGAGCTGTTTTACTGTGCCAACTTTCAGGCATTACATTTGGATTTTTATAATAACAGTCAAATAACTTTTGTACAATGCATTTTGCCGCATTACGACGACTGAGGACTTGATCATGGTAATAAAGATTTTTAAACAGAAAGTTTTTTAGTTCTTTTTCGTAAACGGCCATTGTGGGCGAAAAGGTAACGATGGTTTGTTCTGCTTGTTGAACATCGCTTATGCTCGTTGGTTTGATGCGTGCCAAGTTTTCTTGTGATTGTTTGATAACATCTTCCACCATGGTTGTTATCTGTCTGCGCACCAGTTCGTAACCACGCCGAGTTTTATCGAGTTGTGGATGCTCTTTTTCTATATCTTGTAGTAATACTGCGGTTAATGAAACCTGTTCGAACTGACCAAGTGTTAAAAATTGCGACCGTAAGCCATCATCAATATCATGTGCATTATAAGCAATATCATCAGCAATAGCAGCACATTGTGCTTCTAGTCCCGCAAAGCAATTGAGCTTAAGATCTTGCTTTGTATTGTATTGTAGAATATCAATAGGCACATCTTTATTGTTCGCATAGGGACCTAAAAGGGGGCCGTTATGTTTGACAAGTCCTTCGAGTGTTTCCCAAGTCAGGTTAAGCCCATCAAAATTTGCATAGCGCTGTTCGAGTTTTGTAACAATGCGTAATGCTTGTGCATTATGATCAAAGCCGCCATAATGTGCCATTGCTTCATTGAGGGCATCTTCTCCTGCGTGGCCGAAAGGCGTATGTCCAAAGTCATGAGCAAGGGCAATAGCTTCGGCAAGATCCTCGTCAAGACAGAGCGCGCGGGCTAAGGTTCGTGCAATTTGAGAAACCTCTATCGAATGCGTCAGTCGTGTACGATAATGATCACTTTCATCAGCAATAAACACTTGGGTTTTATGTTTAAGACGTCGAAATGCATTAGAATGAATAATACGATCTCTATCTCGTTGAAAAGGTGATCGTATGGTACTCATAGTTTCATAGAATAATCTGCCGCGGCTTGTTTGCGGGTTGGCACTATAGATCGCTCGAGCTTGGGAATTAAAATTGATCTTGCTTATATGCATTGCAAGTTGTCCATTCTCATCGTAAATTTAGATTGTTGTTTGGGATACTCTTTCTTGACAGTTTAATACAAGGATATATAGAAAATGAATGTGAATATTTCAGATGTTGCTGCCAAGCGTATTGCACAGATACTTTTGAGTGAAACCGATAAAATAGGATTACGTATTTCCGTTGAAGGGGGTGGGTGTTCAGGTTTTTCTTATAAATATAATTTGGTTTCTGAAACGAGTGAAGATGATCTCGTTCTTAAAAAAGATGGGGCAGTTGTGTTCATTGATTCGCTATCACTTCCTTTTATGGAAGGGGCTGAAATTGATTTTGTTGATGATCTTATGGGACAGTCTTTTCAAATTCATAATCCTAATGCTGTCTCATCGTGCGGTTGCGGTGTGAGTTTTTCAATTTAGAATGGTAGCTTTGTAGTATTGCTTCTTGAAAAGATTATCACTTTGATCAACAATGCAAAAATGAATTTTCTTACAAAAACATTGCGCCAATGTTTATGGTTAGGCGTGGCACTTACCTTATTGATCTGGAGCCATTGTGCTTTTTCTGAAGAAGGGGGAGAGCAAGAGCTTCAAAAAGAACAATCAACAAATTTTATTTCAAAATCTCAAGATCATGAAAAAGAAAATTTAGTTTTTCAGTCCCAACTCATCTTGCATGCTCGATTAACAAACAGCAGTGAAAATGTTGTGAAAGGGCTCATATGGCGGGTTTATGCTCCTATCCTAGGAATCGATAATAAATTACCATTGATTGCAAGTTATGAGGGTGGTAGCGCGCATTTTAACCTAGAACCAGGAAGCTATCTTGTTCATGTTTCCTTTGGTCATGCAAGTGCAGTGCACCATATAAGTTTACAAAGCGGACAGAGTCTTGTTAAAAATTTTAATCTTGATGCTGGTGGCGTGCTTTTAAATGCTACATTGCTGAACGGCACAATCAATGAAAAGGAGTTACGTTTCACTATCTATGAGGATGAGAAAGAAAATGATGATACTGGTGTGATTTTATCAAATGTTAAACCTCTGTCAATTGTACGTTTGAAAGCTGGCCGCTATCATGTTGCTTCCCATTATGGTTCCATTAATGTTATTGTTCATTCAGATATCCAAGTGGATGCGGGTAAAATTACAGAAGTCACTCTTGAACATCAGGCAGCTCAAATTGTTTTTAAATTGGTACGGCAGGAAGGAGGGGAAGCACTTGCAGATACAAGCTGGTCTATCACCAATGATTCTGGTGATATCATTTACGAAACGGTTGGTGCTTATGTTTCACTCGTGTTAGCTGAGGGGAAGTATATTGCGATTGCTAAGAATAAGGATCAAATTTATCAAAAGGCTTTTTCGGTTGTGTCTGGCCATGATGAAGATATTAGTTTGGTGGCAAAAGTACAAAATATGCAACAAATTGATGAGGAAATGGATTAATGGTTGTGCATAGGCGTAAGCCATAATAGGAATTGGATAGAGGGTTTTGATTGTAGAAATTTCAACAGTTGGTGTGTTTTTTGCCGGTGCATTATCTTTTTTATCACCGTGTGTTTTGCCGTTAGTTCCTCCTTATTTATGCTATATGGCAGGTATTGGTATTGATGATTTTCGTTCAGAAAAGCATAACGAAAAAGTATTTATACGCTTAGCACTTTTATCTTCTGTTATTGCTTTTGTGCTTGGTTTTACAACCGTTTTTGTTGCTTTAGGTGCTAGTGCAAGCACAATTGGCAAGTTCATTGCTTATTATCGTGAGTGGTTTGTACTTACTGCTGGAATTATCATTATTATTTTTGGTTTGAATTTTTTGGGTCTTTTCAAGGTTGCTTTTTTATTTTGTGAAGCACGTTTTCAAACGCACAAAACGCCTGCTGGTCCTTTAGGAGCTTATGTTATTGGATTAGCTTTTGCATTTGGTTGGACACCGTGTATTAGTCCAATTTTAGGACCTGTCATAACCCTTGCTGGAACAAAAGAAACTGTGGGCGAGGGAGCTATCCTTTTAGGGGTTTATGCGTTAGGTCTTGGTGTGCCTTTTGTGATAGCAGCTTTATTTTCAAGCAGTTTTATGAGATTTTTAGGAGCTTTTTGTATTCATTTAGGAAAAGTTGAAAAAATTATTGGTATTTTTTTGATTATTACAGGTATTTCATTTTTAACAGGCTCTATGCAGAGTCTTTCATTTTGGTTTTTGGAACATTATCCTTCGTTAAGTCAGGTTGAAGGTATTCATTGGCATGATATTATGATTTTTTTGGGGTTTTCTCGTTAGTCTTATGAGTTTTACGATGAGAAGTTGTCTTTCTATTGTCCTTGCAGCGGGTGAAGGGACGCGCATGAAGTCGTCTCTTCCTAAAGTACTTCATAAAATTGCTGGATTACCACTTGTATGCCACGTCATAAAACAAATAGAATTAGCTGGCGCTTCACAGTTAGCAGTTGTTGTGGGGGCGGGCGCTCAAGATGTCACACATGTTGTGCAATCATTTATAAAAAGTGTGATGATTTTTGAACAAAAAGAACGTTTAGGGACTGCTCATGCTGTTTTATCTGCTCGCTTGGCTTTGCAAAAAGAGGTAGATGATGTTCTCATTGTTTTTGGTGATACTCCTTTGATTAAGCAAGATTCATTGCTAAAAGTTCGGGAGCAACTTGCCGTTGGAGCGGATGTTGTCGTTGCTGGTTTTTATGCTTCAGATCCAACAGGTTATGGGCGTCTTCTTGAGAAAAATGGTAAACTTATTGCGATTGTAGAAGAAAAAGATGCCAGCGATGAAGAAAAAAAGATCTCTTTTTGTAATGGCGGGATATTGGCTCTTAACGGAAAGCGAGCGCTTTCCCTTTTAGAGAAAGTTAATAACTACAATTCGAAGCAAGAATATTATCTAACAGATATCGTTTCAATTGCATCACGTGAAGGATTAGAGGTTCGAGTTGTTGAAGTGCCTTTTGACAATATTGTAGGAATTAATAACTGTTTTGAGCTTTTTGAAGCTGATTCTTTATGGCAAAAGCGGAAAGCCCGCGATTTAATGTTGTCTGGTGTTACAATACTTAAACCAGAAACTGTTTATTTTTCTTATGATACAGAGATTGAACAAGGGGTGGTGATTGAGCCAAATGTTTATTTTGGGTTGGGAGTAAAAGTGCAATCTGGTGCGGTTATTCATGCATTTAGTTATCTAGAAGGCGCTGTGGTTGGTATTGATGCTCAGATTGGGCCCTATGCACATTTGCGTCCTGGAACAGAGTTGGCGCGATCGGTAAAGATTGGAAACTTTTGTGAAGTCAAAAAAGCTAAAATAGGAGAAGCTTCCAAGATTAATCATTTAAGTTATATTGGCGATGCAGAAATTGGAACACAGACAAACATTGGAGCTGGTACGATTACTTGCAATTATGATGGATTTCACAAATATAAAATTGTAATTGGTGATCATGCTTTCATCGGATCTAATTCAGCGCTTGTTTCTCCATTGATGATAGGGAATGGTTCTTATATTGCTTCAGGCAGTGTTATCACTGAAGATGTTCCTATAAACAGTATGGCTTTTGGACGTGCACGACAAGTGACGAAAAAGGATTATGCAGCGAAATTGCGCGTGCGTTTATCAGAGAATCAACAGAAAAAGTAATCGTTTTTAGGCTGTTTTTTTGCATTATAGCAATTTAACAATTCTGTAGAGGGGTTTATCTTGGATATTGCCATACTCCATATTTGATTTATGTGATTACTTACAGTTTTGTAATGAGGAATCTCTGATTGTTTTATGGGATTCTATAAATTTGGGATGTCAGTCGGAGCTTTTTAATGTGTGGAATTATCGGAATTCTTGGAAAGAGATGTGTTGCATCCTCTTTAATTGCTGGTTTGAAGCGTCTTGAGTACAGAGGGTATGATTCATCTGGTATAGCAACAGTGCATAATGGACGTCTTTATCGTGTGCGCGCTGAAGGTAAGCTTGTTCATTTAGAGGAAAAATTAAAAAAAACACCTTTAAAAGGAAGTTTAGGGATTGGCCACACACGTTGGGCTACTCATGGAGTTGCTGTGGAACGGAATGCTCATCCTCATGTGACTGAACGGCTTGCGATTGTTCATAATGGTATTATTGAAAATTTTGTAGAATTGCAAAAGGAACTTATTGAGGAGGGTTATACTTTTGAAACAGAGACGGATACGGAAGTTATTGCTCATTTAATTACACGCGCGTTAAAAAGTGGTCTTTCTCAGCAAGAAGCTATACGTACAAGTTGGAAAAGGTTGCAAGGAGCTTTTGCTATTGTTGTTATTTTTGAAGGTCAAGACAATCTTATGATTGCTGCTCGCTCTGGTCCACCGCTCGCAATTGGCTATGGACAAGATGAATTTTTTGTCGGATCGGATGCAGTCGCTTTGGCTTCATTTGTAGATCGCATCAGCTATATGGAAGATGGTGATTGGGCTGTTCTCACACGGGAAGGTGTGACAATTTATGGTGCGGACAATCAACCGGTAAAACGCCCTATTACCACATTGTTTGAGGGGACTTTACTGGTTTCTAAGGGGAATCATCGTCATTTTATGCACAAGGAAATGTTTGAACAGCCTGAAGTTATTTCTCATAATTTGGCGCATTACCTTGATCTTGGAAATTATACGGTCCGCTCACTTAAAAATTTGATTGATTGGAAGAAAATTAATAGAATACTTTTCGCGAGCTGTGGAACTGCTTATTATTCAACCTTAGTTGCGCGCTACTGGTTTGAGAATTTTGCTGCTTTAAGTGTTGATAATGATATTGCTTCAGAATTTCGTTATCGTGAACCACCCATAGCTTCCGATGTATTGTCGGTGTTCGTTTCTCAATCTGGTGAAACAGCTGATACGTTGGCATGTTTACGTTATTGTCGAGAACATGGAGTAAAGACAGCAACAATTGTGAATGTTGAGCAATCAACAATGGCAAGAGAAGCTGATTTTATTTTACCAACGCGAGCCGGTCCAGAAATTGGTGTAGCCTCAACAAAAGCTTTTACTTGTCAATTGGCAACGCTTGCTGCAATGGCGCTTGATGCTGCTAAACAACGTGGATCTCTTTCAGAGAAGGCAGAGCACCAGTTTGTTCAACAATTGGCAGAAGTTCCCAGGATTTTAAACGAGGCGTTAAAGCTCGATGAGAAAATTGAACAGATTTGTCGTGATTTAGTAAACGTAAGAGGTGTCCTTTATTTAGGCCGTGGTACCTCTTATCCGATTGCTTTGGAGGGGGCACTTAAACTGAAGGAGCTTTCTTATATTCATGCCGAAGGCTATGCGGCGGGTGAGTTAAAACATGGGCCGATTGCATTGGTGGATGAGGCAATACCAGTTATTGTTGTAGCCCCTTATGATAGGTGGTTTGAAAAGACTTTTTCTAACATGCAAGAAGTAGCAGCGCGCAATGGTCGTATTATTTTGATAACTGATAAAAGAGGAGCAGAAGTAGCTGGTCTTGATACTTTGTCAACAATCGTTTTGCCAAATATTCCAGAATTTATTGCGCCCATTATTTATGCTTTACCTATTCAGTTAATCGCTTACCATACAGCTGTTTTATTGGGAACGGATGTTGATCAACCCCGTAATTTGGCAAAATCAGTCACTGTTGAGTAAAAATGGATGTTGTGTTTTTAAAATTTTGGGAAAATAATTAAGAATACAACAAATGAATTTATTAAGAATAATTTATCGTTTTCCGTATTGAATGAGAACACAGAATAGAGAAATATTTTCTCACTTCAAATCCTCTAATTCAGAATCAAAAAACGTTTGCTTATATGTCATAAAAGGATAGAAAATCGTTTTAGAAAGAGTTTAATATGCTTTTTATGAGCTGTCTTACGTGCAAGAGCCGCACAACATTTAAGGTGAGGAGATGTAACAATAGTGTTGGCTTATATTATATCATTCACGGGTGGTGGGAGTAAAAGCCATAAGAGAATTTTTGAAAAATATGGAAAGCTTTTACATTTTATCAGGCGTGCTTTGTTACTGTTATCCTGCTTGTAAGAGCCTAGTGGCGTCGTCACGCCTGAAAAGATCAAGCAGTAAGCGCAAAGCTTTTCCTCGTTTTGAAGAAAAATTGGCATCATGTTGCAAAAATAAACGCGCATCTCTTCTTGCTATTAACAAAAGATCACTATGGACTGCAAGATTTGCTATGTGAAATTCAGGCATACCGGATTGTCGGGTTCCTAAAAGTTCTCCTTCTCCTCGTAGACGCCAGTCTTCTTCAGCAATTTTAAAACCATCTTCTGTATTGCGTATAATATTAAGGCGTTTTGCTGCCGTTTTTGTCAATGGATTTTTGTATAGCAAAATACAGGAGGATTTTTTTTCTCCTCGTCCTACACGTCCACGCAATTGGTGCAGTTGTGAAAGGCCAAAATGTTCTGCATGTTCGATGACGATGATCGAGGCATCTGGAATATCCACTCCTACTTCAATGACTGTGGTTGCAACTAAAATGCATATGTTTCCACATTTAAAAGATGTCATAGCTGCTTCTTTTTCATCTGTAGACATTTTTCCATGTATAACTCCAACTCGCTCTCCAAATCGTTCACGGAGAATAGCAAAACGATTTTCAATTGAAGTGAGTTCAAGAGTTGTAGATTCTTCCACTAAAGGACAAATCCAGTAGAGTTTTTCTCCTTTTTCTAATGCAATGGCAATTCGTTCTAGGAGTTCATGAATACGTTGCAAAGGAAGTATTGCTGTTGTAATGGGTTGTCGTCCAGTTGGTTTTTCTGTAATTTGAGAAATATCCATATCACCAAAAGCTGTCAACACCAATGTGCGTGGAATAGGGGTGGCGGTCATTACGAGCATATCAGGTTTATTGCCTTTTGCTGTAAGGGCAAGACGTTGATGAACGCCAAAACGATGTTGTTCATCAATAATGGTTAAGGCAAGATTCTTGTAGGCAACGTTGTTTTGTATGAGGGCATGGGTTCCGATGATAATAGAGGCTTGACCTGATAATGTATCCTTCAGAATATTTGCGCGCAATTTTCCTTTTTCTCGTCCAGTTAAAAGAACTGTTTGTAATCCGATCTTTTCGGCAAGAGGAGCAATCGTAGCAAAATGTTGTCGGGCAAGAACTTCCGTTGGTGCCATTAAAGCTGACTGTCCTGAATTTTCAGCAATTTGTGCGCTTGCCATGAGTGCAACTACGGTTTTTCCTGCTCCTACATCACCTTGCAGAAGCCTTAACATGGGTTCTGGTGAAGCAAGATCATTGGCAATATCTTGTATCGCTTTTTTTTGTCCATTTGTAAGTTGAAAAGGTAAGGCTTTCAGCAATTTTTTAGTGTAAGTTCCTTTTGGGGGGCGAGAAGCCCCTGAAAGAGATTTGGTTTTTAAACGTACTAGCCCAAGAGCCAATTGACAAGCGAGTAATTCATCGTAGGCAAGACGTTTACGTGCTGCACTTTTTAAGGAGAGATCGTCAGGATTGATGGGAGTGTGAATACGGTGTAAAGCAACCGAAAAAGAAGAAAAGTTTTGTTGTTTTTTGACGCTTTCCTCTATCCATTCTGGCAAGAGAGGAATATATTCAAGGGCGTTTTGTATCGTCCGCCTTAGCGTCTTTGCTGATAGTCCGGCAGTAGAGGGATAGACGGGTTCGATCAGTGGCATCTGATTTGATTGTTCACTTGGGGCAATATGATCAGGATGGATCATGGAAAGCTGTCCGTTAAATCGCTCAACTTTACCCGATACAATGACTTTCTTTCCTTCAGGGAGTTGTTTTTTTAGCCAAGGACATTGGGCATGAAAAAAGACCAAATTTATTTTCCCTGTTTGATCATGAGCACTAACACGATAGGGTAATCGATTGCGTTCAATGGGTGGCGGATGGTGCTGATCGACAATAATTTCAAGGGTAACGGTGATCCCTTCTTGTGCAAAAGCAATGCTGGGTCGCATTCTGCGATCTATAACAGATTGAGGCATTAATTGAAGAAGGTCAATAACGGTTGGTTCACGTTGGGCAGGATTAATGTTTAAGACTTTGGCCAGTAAGGCACATATTTTAGGGCTCGTGCCTGGCAGAGCACGGACAGAGGTAAAAAGAGGACGAATAAGGTCTGGAAGCATAAGGAAATTTAGCCTGCTCTTTTTGTTTTTTCTAGTGCTTTAAAGGAGCTTTTTGGGGATAACTCACTGAATATCTCAGGAGAAGTTGCTTAATTGATACTTTGAGTTTTAAGCATAAAAATGAAATTTTAAAGGAGTGTAAAATAAGGATACAATAAGCAAAGAGTGCCAATATCAATAATATTCTGTACAATTTGCTCTTTTTTATTTTTGTGCATTTCTTTGTTATAATTATTAGGTATTTTCTTGATAGAATTCTAATACGCAATATAGATAAAAATGAAGTATCTTGCCGATATGTGGGGGCTGAAGGGGTGTATTAGCATGATGCATAAAAATGCTCTCGGTTAAGAAACGAATGAGAGCTGCGATTTGATATTTATTTTGTAGCGGGAAATTGTGAGAGTGTCAGAGGATAGAAGTAAAATACGAGATGATAAGAATTCTCTTCCTCGTTTTATTCATTTGAGGGTACACTCAGCTTATTCCCTCCTTGAGGGGGCTTTGAAAGTTCCACAAATTATTCAACATGCAATTTCTGATGCTATGCCAGCAGTTGCTATTACGGATACGAATAATTTATTTGGTGCTTTAGAATTTTCGCAGCATTGTTTTTCTCATGGTATTCAACCTATAATAGGCTGTCAGCTCACAATTGATTTTGGCGATGGAAATGATAATCCACGTTTTGTTAAGTGGCGTCATCCTTTTGATTTTTGCTCTATTGTTTTATTGGCTGCGAGCAAGATTGGTTATGCTCATTTAGTTCGTCTTGTTAGTCGTGCTTATCTTGATAAGTGCGATACTGATCCTCCTCATATCAAAGCCGATTGGTTGTTGTCGCAGAGTGAAGGAATAATCGCTTTGACTGGTGGGAGAGGAGGACCTATCAATTTTTGTTTGGCAGAAGATAAAAAAGCACGCGCTGTTGAACGCTTAATTTATTTGAAAAAAGTTTTTAATGATCGTCTTTATGTGGAATTACAAAGACATGGCTCTTTTGATCGGAAAGTAGAAACTGCGCTTATTGAGTTGGCTTATGCACATGAAATTCCTCTTGTTGCAACGAATGAGGCTTTTTTTCTGAATAGGAAAGGGTATGAGGCTCACGATGCTTTGATGGCGGTTGCTGAAGGACAAATTGTCTCTAATCCAGATCGTAAACGTGTGACACCAGATCATTATTTGAAGCCACAAGATGAAATGGTTGCACTGTTTTCTGATCTTCCAGAAGCTTTGGAAAACAGCGTAGAAATTGCACTGCGTTGCCATACTGCTACGCCAATTCGAAAACCAATTTTGCCTCGTTTTATAGAACAATCTGTAGATTCAAATTTTGCTTTAGAGGAAGAAGACAGTGAATTGTTAAATCAGGCTAAAGATGGTTTAAAAAGGCGACTTGAGACAATTGGATTAGCCGAAGGATACACCATTGCAGATTACCAGAAACGACTTGATTATGAAATTTCGGTTATTACGCGTATGCAATTTTCTGGCTACTTTCTTATCGTTTCGGATTTTATAAAATGGGCGAAAGTCCATGATATTCCTGTTGGTCCAGGCCGTGGTTCTGGTGCTGGTTCACTTGTTGCTTATGCATTGATGATTACCGATGTTGATCCATTGCGTTTTTCTCTTCTCTTTGAGCGGTTTCTTAATCCAGATCGTATTTCTATGCCGGATTTTGATATCGACTTTTGTCAGGAACGGCGCGAAGAAGTTATTCATTATGTTCAAAAAAGATATGGACGTGATCAAGTTGCTCAAATTATTACATTCGGTAAGTTGCAGGCCCGTGCAGTGTTACGTGATGTTGGGCGTGTTTTAGAAGTGCCTTATCGTCAGGTAGATTATCTTACAAAGTTAGTTCCAGCTGCACCTGGAAACCAAGTTGAATTGGCTGATGCTATTAAGGATGAACCGAAATTTGAAGAAGAAAAGAAAAAGGATCCTGCCATTGGACGCACATTAGATATAGCGCTTCAGTTGGAGGGACTTTATCGTCATGCATCGACCCATGCTGCAGGGATTGTTATCGGTGATCGGCCGCTATCAGAGCTTGTCCCATTGTATCGTGATCCTCGTTCCAATATGCCTGTTACACAATTTAACATGAAATATGTTGAACAGACTGGCTTGGTAAAGTTTGATTTTCTTGGGCTGAAAACGCTTACTGTTTTGAAAATGGCGGTAGATTTTGTTGCACGAAAGGGTATCAAAATAGATTTGTCACATATCCCTCTGAATGATGAAGCAACTTACGCTATGATGGCACGGGGTGAAACGGTTGGTGTGTTTCAAGTCGAAAGTTCTGGGATGCGTAAGGCGCTTATTGGGATGAGGCCAGACCGTATTGAAGATATTATTGCACTTGTTGCGCTTTATCGTCCTGGTCCGATGGAGAATATTCCAATCTATAACGCACGCAAACATGGGGAAGAGGAAATTGCTTCTATTCATCCTAAAATAGATCATCTCGTTAAAGAAACACAAGGTGTTATTGTGTATCAAGAACAGGTGATGCAGATCGCTCAGGTGCTTGCTGGGTATTCGCTTGGAGAAGCGGATTTATTGCGTCGTGCTATGGGTAAAAAGATTCACGAAGAAATGCAAAAACAGCGGACGCGCTTTGTGAATGGAGCTGTTGCTGGTGGTGTTGATAAAGAGCAAGCTAATATTATCTTTGACCTTTTAGCAAAATTCGCAGATTACGGTTTTAATAAATCACATGCTGCTGCTTACGCCATTATATCTTATCAAACAGCTTATATGAAGGCACACCATTCAGTTGAGTTTTTAGCTGCTTCGATGTCATATGATATGACAAATACCGAGAAATTAAATGATTTCCGGCGCGAGGCATTAAGGTTGGGTATTGAAGTAATTGCGCCTTGTGTGCAAACATCACATCGTCTTTTTGAGGTCGGTAAAAATTGTATTTACTATTCTCTTGCTGCTATTAAAGGTGTGGGGGAAGCAGTCGTTGATCATATCGTAGCTTGCCGTGGAAATAAGGTTTTTAAAGATTTAAAGGATTTTTGTGAGCGCATTGATCCGCGTATTGTTAATAAGCGTGCCATGGAAAGTTTGGTTTGTGCTGGCGCTTTTGATTGCTTTAATATTGCGCGTGAGGTTTTATTGGCGAGTGTTGGAACTCTTCATGCGCGTGCACTTCGTATTTTTGATAATAATTTTAGTGGACAAGTTGATATGTTTGGAATAGCTGGTGGCTTGAAAGAGCCTTTGATTCTATCGCAAGCATCTCCTTGGTCACCGGCTGAGAAACTTTATCGAGAATTTCAAGCAATAGGTTTTTACTTTTCTGCTCATCCTCTGGATGAATATCAAGCTATTCTTGCTAAAAAACGTATTCAGACTTGGGTTAATTTTGCTAATGCCGTCAAAGGAGGAGCAACTGTTGCTAGGCTTGCTGGAACTGTCGTAGCAAAACAAGTGCGCAAAACAAAATCTGGTAAAAAAATGGGGATTGTTCATTTTTCTGATACGAGCGGACAGTATGAGACAATTTTATTTTCTGAAATGCTTGCGGCTTATGAAGATATGCTAGAACCAGGAAAATCTTTTATCATTACGGTGAGTGCAGAAAATCGCTCTGAGGGGGTTAGTTTGCGACTTGAGACGGCTCAATCTTTGGAAAACGAAGCAGCACAGCATCATAAAATGATGCGCCTCTTTATAAAAACAGTTGATATGCTTCCACAAATTGAGCAGAATCTAAATCCTAATGGGAATGGAGAGGTAGGGCTCATTTTGATTCAAGAAGATGGATTACGGGAAGTCGAAATTACACTTCCAAAGCGATATAAGGTAGATTCAAGTGTGGTGAGTGCTATGAAATCGATACATGGTGTTGTTGATGTGGAGTTGACTTAAGTTCAATAATATGAGGTTGCTGCTTGGTTTGAGTGCCAGTGTTGTTTTATCAGTAGCTTAAAATTTAACTTTGAATCAGATTGTAGATTCTAAAAGATCTTTCTTTTGTTTGCGATCAGTTTAGACCGATTGATTGCGCATTAAATTATCAACTCTCATCATAAAATCAATATTTATGCAATATAAAACTGTTTGATATCGCAATGTTTTCCTGTTTCGTGCACTCATTATTTATTGAGAAAAAATTGTATGATTGCAGTCCAAAAGGTTGATTGATGGGCGGAGTGAATACGAGAGCTCTGAAATGTTTAAATGCAAGAACAGTAGCAATACTCGATGTTCGTAAATAGAATGATAGCTCTGGTTAAGTGTCTATTTAAGAAGATTGTTTCCATTTCATACATGAAAGCCCAAAGCAATTTGGGATTTTAAATTTTATAAGTTTTTACTATATATCTGTTTATTTCATTTTTTTATTAAGTTCACAGCATCATACATATAAAGCCAATCAAGACTAGACATGATGCTTTCTGGTGTGCGAATTTTCATGATCAAATTACGTGCAATTGCTATGGGACCAGTTGCATGGTAGGCCATTCTGTTAAAATCCCCATGTTTTTTTACCGCTGTAATTCGAGGACTGCGTATTTTTTGGTAAAGTGAAAGAGCTTTCATTAATGAACAATCTTTAAGGGAGAGGACTTCTGCTAATGTAGCGGCGTCTTCTATTGCCATAGCTGCACCTTGTGCTGCAAAGGGTAAGGCTGCATGTGCACAATCACCAACAAACACTTGTCGTTCTAACCCTAAAAAACGGTTATATTTCATTTGAAATAGCGGCCA
The DNA here is from genome assembly GCF_009936175.1 of Bartonella quintana. NCBI lineage: Bacteria > Pseudomonadati > Pseudomonadota > Alphaproteobacteria > Hyphomicrobiales > Bartonellaceae > Bartonella > Bartonella quintana. The sequence goes on from NZ_AP019773.1 coordinate 635,459, forward strand.
ATAGCTCCATTCATCAATATGGTCAAAAATTTGCAAAATTTGCTGATTCCAATCTTTAAAAAGAAATTTAAGCTCCTCTTTTTTTCCTTTATGCGCCCATCCTTTTTTTGAATTTTCTCCATGCGTAATGGCTACAAAATTAAAAACTTTTGCTGATGGTTGAATAGGATAGACAACAAGATGATTTTTGGGGCCCATCCAGGCGATAATTGTCTTCATATTTTGTAATAAAGAACAAAAGCTTTTGGGAAGATTTTCAAATTCTATTGTTGCACGCCAGGCAATGAAACCACTAAAATTTGCTCTTTCGTGAAGAGGAGCCAATTGCCGTAATGTCGACCAAACTCCATCGCATCCAATGAGGAGAGGCGTTGAGTAAAATTGGTGGTATTCTGTTTTAGTTGGTGCATCTGTTTTTATTGTTTTTATGTTAATGCTGCTGGTTGCCGTTTGGGTAGACGATACAACAGTTTCACCTGTTTTGTATTTGATAAGGGGATTTTTAATAACAGCGTTGTATAAAACTTTTTGTAAGTTGGCTCGATGAATCGTAATATAAGGAGCCTTCCAACGTTTTTCTGATAAATTAATAAGATCAGTGTGCAGATGTGTTTTTAAAGATATTCCATCTTTTAACTGAAGAAATTGTGGAGTTATAGCCATTTCTATGAGTTTGCTAAGAATCCCCCAATGAGAAAAAATGCATGTCGCGTTTGGAGTGAGTTGAATACCAGCACCTACACTATCAAGCTGTTTACACTTTTCGATAATAGTGCTTGCAATTCCTTTATGAGCGAGTGCCAAAGCAGAGCTTAAGCCAGCAATACCCCCTCCAACAATGATTGGCGATAGGTCCATGAGTTACTTCATCTTGAAAAAGCAGAAAATGCATTATTGGGGTTGATAGAGACATCCCATAGGGTTTGTTTGATCGTGCGGTAGCGAGGGATCATAGCGATAAAGCGTTGAACAATAAGGGCAAATTTTCTCATCGGCCGATCCCATATCGATAAAGATGTGTGGATGGTCGAATGGTTGTGTGGCACCTACACACATAAATTCTTTGACACCAATTTCAATTATTTTATATCCCAGGTCATTTTGAAAATGGGGAATGTTATGATCAGCCATAGTGTACAAACTCCAGATAAATTGCCTGATACGGCATGATTTGGATCCTGTCTTTTATATGCATGAGTTTGTAATAAAGCTTATAATAATGCAAGGTACTTTTTAAAATAATCTGCGTATGGAAAAGGGAATGGTTCCCAAATGTTTTGAAATGTGAAATGTAATATCATGAAGAAAACTAGGCAATTGATATGTTGTGATTACGGTAATATATCGTAAAATGTTTTATGAGAGATTTAATCATAAGGATTTGGGAAAGTATAAAAGGAAGATTAGCTAAAATATATGAAAAAAACGGTTGCAGATCAGATTTCTATGTCGGACATAACAATGGAAAGTCCGACGCGGTTTATTAACCGAGAATTTTCATGGCTTCAATTTAATAATCGTGTATTGATGGAGGCTGCTAATCCGAAAAATCCTTTATTAGAACGGCTACAATTTCTTTCGATTTCAGCGACAAATCTTGATGAGTTTTTTATGGTGCGTGTTGCTGGCCTTGCTGCTCAAATTCGTGCTGGAGTTACAGCATGCAGTGCAGATGGGTGCACACCGCAGGAGCAACTTGATTTTGTGTTAGCTGAGACTTCACGTTTGCAGGCTCATCAGTTGCGAGAATTGCGGGTTTTATGTCATGAATTAAAACAAAATGATATTGAAATTATTTGTCCTGCTAAGCTTGCAGAAATTGAAAAATCATGGCTTGAAAAATATTTTTTTGATACGATTTTTCCTGTTTTAACGCCTTTGCCTGTTGATCTTGATCGTTCTTTTCCATTTATTCCTAATTTAACGCTTTCTATTGCTCTTCAATTATCCCGGTGTGCTAATCAACACTCTATTATAGTGTTGTTACCACTCCCAACTGTTCTGAAACGTTTTATTCTCCTTCCTCAGGAAGACAATCGTTTTCGTTTTATTGCGGCTGAAGATGTTATGTGCCTTTTTATAAGTCATATATTTCCTGATTACGAAGTTGATGGAATTGGTACATTTAGAGTGATTCGCGATAGTGATATTGAAGTAGAAGAAGAGGCTGAAGATCTTGTTCATTTTTTTGAAGCTGCGCTTAAAAGGCGTCGTCGCGGGCAGGTTATTCAAATTGAATTTGACGCAAAAATGCCAGAAAATTTACGCCAATTTATAACCAATGGTCTTGCTGTTCCTGATGATTGTATAAGTGTTCTTGATGGATTTTTAGCACTTAATATGGTCTCAGAGATTGTTTCGATTTCACGCAGTGATTTAAAATTTATTCCTTATATTCCTCGTTTTCCTGAATATATTCGTGAGCATAATGGTGATTGCTTTGCGGCTATTCGTAAGAGTGATATCGTGATTCATCATCCTTATGAATCATTTGATGTTGTTGTACAGTTTTTACGTCAGGCTGCTAGTGATCCTGATGTTATTGAAATCAAACAAACCCTTTATCGCACATCGAATGATAGCCCAATTGTTAGCGCTTTAATTGATGCTGCCAAACAGGGTAAGTCGGTGACGGCTTTGGTAGAACTTAAAGCGCGTTTTGATGAAGAAGCGAATATTCGTTGGGCACGTGATCTTGAGCGTGCGGGCGTTCAAGTTTTTTTTGGTTTTATTACCTTAAAAACACATGCTAAAATGTCGCTTGTTGTGCGGCGTGAAGGAAACCGCCATTGCTTTTACGTTCATCTTGGAACTGGAAATTACCATCCCATTAATGCTAAAGTTTATACTGATCTCTCTTTTTTTACCACTGATGATGATATTGGTCATGATGTTGCATTACTATTCAATTATATCGCTCAATATGTGCGTCCAAATAAAGCAATGAAGATTGCTTTTTCGCCTTTAACATTGCGCAGCCGTATTCTTAAGCATATCGAAGAAGAAATTACCAATGCGCAAAAGGGGCGATTTGCTGCTATTTGGATAAAAGTTAATGCATTGGTTGATCCTGAAATTATTGATGCTTTATACCGTGCCAGTCAAGCGGGTGTACAGATCGATTTGGTCGTGCGTGGCATATGTTGTTTGCGTTCTGGTATTCCGGGAATTTCAGATAATATTCGTGTGAAATCAATTGTAGGGCGTTTTCTTGAGCATAGCCGCATTTTTTGTTTTGGTAATGGTGGAGATTTACCAGGTGAGAATGCGCTTGTTTATTTAGGATCTGCTGATATGATGCCTCGTAATCTGGATTATCGTATTGAAATATTGGTTCCAGTTTTTAACAAAATGGTTCGTAAGCAGATTCTTTTACAAATTATGTTGGCTAATATCATTGATAATCAACAAAGCTTTGATATACTAAGTGACGGAACGTCAAAACGTATAATACCGCAAAGAGGTGAAAGCCCATTTAATGCACAGGAATATTTTATGACCAACGCAGGTCTTTCGGGGTGGGAAAAATCTTTTGAGTCTTCTGCTTCGCGTTTGGTTGCGTTGCATCGGCAGCAAGCTGAAGTAAAAGACTGAAATCCAATGGCGTATATAAATGCTCAGGGGCGGCTGAAAGGGTGTAAACCTATCGCTGTTATCGATATTGGCTCAAATTCTGTTCGGCTTGTTATTTATGAAGGTCTCGTTCGTTTACCAACAGTTTTATTTAATGAAAAAGTTCTTTGTGGTCTTGGTCAAGGTGTTGAAAAAACTGGATTTTTAGAAGAAAAATCGATTAAAATAGCACTGCGGACACTGAAAAGATTCCGTGTGCTTTGTCAACAGATTGGGGCAGATGAGGTCTATATTCTAGCAACAGCAGCAGCACGAGAAGCGAAAAATGGGTTAGCGTTTATTCGAGATGCTGAAAATATTTTACAACAAAAAATACATCTTCTTTCAGGAACTGAAGAGGCTATTTATTCAGCATATGGGGTTATTTCTACTTTTTATCGACCAAAGGGTATTTCTGGTGATCTTGGAGGCGGAAGTCTCGAACTTATTGATATTGATAATGCTGATGTAGGTAAAGGAATAACTTTGCCGTTAGGAGGTTTATGGCTACGGTCTATGTCAAATAATGATATCGCTATGGCCGCAAAAATTGCCCATGAGCAATTTTATAAATCTGCTGTCGTTTATAAAGGCATGGCACGTTATTTTTACGCAGTAGGGGGGACTTGGCGTAATTTGGCAAAACTTCATATGGCAGCCAAACACTATCAGCTACCTGTTGTGCATGGTTATGAAGTTGATGCAATTGAGATGGAGAATTTCTTGCATCTTGTAGCAAGTGGCAATATTGATAATATGAAAGGGATTTTAGCTGTTTCACAGAATCGTCGTCAGCTTTTATCGTATGGGGCGATTGTTCTTATTGAACTTATTCAGTGTATAGGGTTTGAAAAGATAATCTTTTCTGGAGCTGGAGTCCGTGAAGGCTTTCTTTATTCACGGCTACCTCAAGAGATTCGTAGTTCAGATCCTTTAATTGCAGCATGCACAGAAATGGCTATTCTACGAGCGCGTTCACCAAAGCAGGCAGAAGAACTCATTGGTTTTACTACCAATGCCTTTGAAGTTTTTGGAATTTCAGAAACTGAAAATGAATGCCGTTACCGTAAAGCTGCTTGTCTTCTTGCGGACATTGGTTGGCGTATCCATCCAGATTATCGAGGCAATGAGGCGGCTCATCAGATAGCTTTAGGATCTTATTCTGGTATTTCTCATGAGGGACGTATTTATGTTGCGCTCGCTGTTTTTTTTCGCAATACGAGTTCGCTGATTGATGAAGAATCTCTTGCTATTTTTCGACTGGCAACCAAAAATATAATTGAGAAAGCACGCATTCTCGGTGAAATTATGCGTATTGCTCATCTTTTTAGTGCTTCTACCGCAGGGATTTTACCCCATTTATCATGGCATAAAAAAACAGATCATGTTGTGTTACATATCCCGAGACGTCACGCTGATTTATTAGGAGAACGTCCCCTTGGACGGTTGAAGAAATTGTCAAAAATAATAAAGCTGCGTCTTGCTTTTGAGATTTTCTGATTCTTTTCTACTATCGGAGTTCATTCATATATTGTAATGTGTCTCTGTTGTTGTGTATATTTATCTTTTGATTGTTTTATTGCGATTTCCAGATAGCATTCATCTTTTATGATATAGCTATACAGAACATTACATCTTTGTGCTTTGCATTTACACCAAGCTACTATTTTTGTAATAGGGCAATATTATTATAGAGACTTTTTCTCTAGTTCTCTCTTCTATACTAAGAGGGGCTGGCATTTGATTAGATTTGACGAAGCTTTAGGCGTTATTTTCGAACAGGCATTGGCTGAATATTAAATTGTGACTGGCCTTCTTTATTGTATTTGTGTCAGTTGTGGAACGCAGTCCCAATTGATTTAGAAAAATGAAGAGCATAACCATTTTTCTGCAATAAGAGTGCTCAAAATTTTTCTAAAACTCTTCTTCATTTTAAAATAATCAATTTATTTTGCAGATGAGATTGCAAAATTCTGCTCTTTTGAATTTTGAAATTTTATACGAAAATAAAGATAGGCGACGCTCTTTATAATGTTTTTTCGCATCAATCATCAATTTTAGAATATAATGGAATGTCCTTTATAAATTAAAGCTGTTTGGTGATTATTTTTCCATTTCTAAAATAAAATCCTATCTTACCCTTTAACATTTGTTCAGCTTTTTGACCAAATATTTCATAGCGCCAACCATTCATCGCGGGGATATCTTGCTTTATACACCCATTCGCGATTTTTTCTAAATCATGAGAAGTTGCAATGATTTTGGGTGCAATGCCATTTTCATTTGCTACCAGTTTTAACAACACTTTGAGAAGATCAATGGCAGCAGTTTTTGTATCGTTAAGTAGATTATGTTTAGGAAGGGCTGGTAAAGTAGCAGTATCAACCTCTAAGCCTTCGTGGATAGTTTTGATTAATGTTTGCGCAATTGATAATTTATCCCAATTTTTATTAAGACTGCGCAAACGGTTTAATGCAGATTCATCTTTTGGTTGTTGAATTGCAATTTCGATAAGGCATTCATCTTTCATGATATGGCGACGTGGAACATTATATCTCCGTGCTTCGCGTTCACGCCAAGCTGCTATTTTTTGTAATACAGCAAGTTCACGGGGTTTTTTTATTTTTCCTTTTACTTTTTTCCATGCTTCATTTTCTGGTATATCGTAAGTTTTCGGTGTTGATAGAGTGGTTATTTCGTCATCCATCCAGTGCATGCGCTTGTTTTTTTCTAGCTGTTTTTTCAATAAGAGGTAAACGTCTCTTAGATAGGTTACATCGGCAAGGGCATAGAGCAATTGTTTTTCAGACAGAGGGCGGCAGCTCCAGTCTGTAAATCGGGATGATTTATCAAGTTGATGCCCCGTGCAGCGTTGTACAATTTGATCATAGGAGATAGAATCACCAAATCCGCAGATTGATCCTGCTATTTGGGTGTCGAAAAGAGGATAAGGAATGACACCTCCGAGATGATAAATAATTTCAATGTCTTGGCGGGCAGCGTGAAAAACTTTAACAATTTTTTCATCTACCATTAGGTCAAAAAAAGGTTTTAGATCCATATTTTGTGCCATTGGATCAATCAACATTGTAACATCTGGTGATGCGAGCTGGATTAAACACAGTTGAGGCCAAAAAGTTGTTTCGCGGATAAATTCTGTGTCTACTGTGACAAAATCAGAGGGACGTAAAGCGGCAAGTGCAATTTCAAGATCTGTTGTTTGTGTAATAAGTCTCATCATTCTATTATAACCAGATAAATTTAATTTGTCTTTGTATTGATTTTTTTTTTGAGTCTTCATCGTCATATCTTGACAAATGGTTGTTAAAAAGCGTTTGTAGCGCATGTGAGTTATTATAATCAAAGGCAAAAATATGCACCGTTATCGCAGTCATAATTGCGCTGCTCTTCGTAGACACGATGTAGGAAAATATGTTCGTCTTTCAGGATGGGTTCATCGTGTTCGAGATCATGGCGGAATTCTTTTTGTGGATTTGCGTGATCATTTTGGGATCACGCAAATCGTTGCTAATCCAGCTTCGCCAGCTTTTGAAATTATCGAAAAGGTGCGTTCTGAATGGGTCATTCGTGTAGATGGGGAAGTGTGTGCACGTTCTGATGAAGTTATTAATACAGTTCTTCCAACAGGCGAGATTGAAATTTTTGTGAAAGAGGTGGAAATTCTTTCAAAATCTGATGAGCTTCCTCTACCCGTTTTTGGCGAACCTGATTATCCAGAAGATATTCGTTTAAAGTATCGTTTTCTTGATTTACGTCGTGAAACCATGCACAAAAATATAATGCGTCGCACTGAAATTATTACTGCTATCAGACGGTCTATGCAGAATAATGGTTTTACAGAATTTACTACACCACTTTTGACTGCATCATCACCGGAAGGAGCACGCGATTTTTTGGTTCCGAGTCGTATTCATCAGGGAAAATTTTACGCATTGCCGCAAGCACCTCAACAGTACAAACAATTGTTAATGATGTCAGGGTTTGATCGTTATTTTCAAATTGCTCCATGTTTTAGAGATGAAGATCCACGGGCAGATCGTCTTCCAGGTGAATTTTATCAATTAGATGTTGAAATGAGTTTTGTTGAGCAGGAAGATGTTTTTGTAACAATGGAACCTATTATGCGTTCTATTTTTGAAGAATTTGCAAATGGAAAACCTGTCACACAGAACTTTCCTCGTATTTCGTATGATGAAGCAATGCAAAAGTATGGTTCTGATAAACCTGATTTGCGTAATCCGATTATTATGCAAGATGTCTCTCAGCATTTTTATGATTCTTGTTTTAAGATTTTTGCTCAGATTTTAATGAATGATGAAAATGCACAAGTGTGGGCTATTCCGGCTAAAACGGGTGGAAGTCGTGCTTTTTGTGATCGTATGAACGTGTGGGCACAAAGTGAAGGGCAACCAGGCCTCGGTTATATTTTCTGGCGTGAAGAAGAGGGAAAGTTTGAAGGAGCTGGTCCTATCGCCAAAAATATTGGTGAACAGAGGACTGAAGCACTCCGTATCCAGCTTGGTCTTGAAAGTGGTGATGCCTGTTTTTTTATTGCAGGTAATCCAAAGAAGTTTTCAACTTTTGCTGGAGCTGTGCGCACACGAATAGGAGAAGAATTAGATCTTATCGATCGGGAGTGTTTTTCTTTAGCGTGGATTGTTGATTTTCCATTTTTTGAATGGAATGAAGATGAGAAAAAGCTAGATTTTGCACATAATCCTTTTTCAATGCCTCAGGGTGGGAAAAATGCTCTTGAGTGTCAAGATCCTCTTACTCTTAAAGCTTTTCAGTATGATCTTGTTTGTAATGGTTATGAGATTGCATCGGGTGGAATCCGTAATCATTCTCCAGAAATGATGCTTAAAGTTTTCAATCTTGCTGGTCTTTCTAGAGAAGTGGTAGAAGATCGTTTTGGTGCTCTTTATCGTGCATTTCATTATGGGGCACCACCGCATGGCGGTATGGCGGCCGGTGTTGATCGTATTATTATGCTGTTGCAAGGCGTGAAAAATTTACGTGAGATTGCTTTGTTTCCTATGAATCAGCAAGCGCTTGATCTTTTGATGAGTGCTCCATCTGACGTTTCTTCTGCACAATTACGTGATTTAGGGATACGTGTTGCTCCTGCTGCCAAAAATGGTTCATAAAATTAGTTGTGGAGGAGATCCGTGTGATTGATGTTTCTGCTGCTTTTCTGTATGAGGTAGGTTTAAATGCTTTTAACTTACTTTAGTGTTTATATTATTTGATAATAAATTCAGATATATGCTTTTAAAATTTCTTCAATACTGTAAAATGGATTATATATTTTAGTATTTATAATAATTTATATATTATTTTAAATATTGTGTTATTTTTTTTGTTTAAAATATTATGAAGTTTAAATGATTGTAAAATTTTGTTATAAATTATATGTATAATTTATGATTATAATATTTATTAAATATTATAATTTATTTTTATTATATTATTATTAAAAAATAAAAACCATTTAAGATTTAAATTTTTTCATTTATATGAATCTAAATTAGAAAAAGAATTTGTTCATATTTTATTTATTATAATAAAAATTCTAATCATTTATTTTAATTATAAATAATTTTTTACTTTCTTATAATTTTTTCTTTTTTATATTAATTGCTTAAAGACAATATTCTTTTTGTTTCTTTAAAGAGTATCGATTTAAACTTTTTAGACATTTCTATCTGTTGCTCAGATATAAGGGGTGCACATAAATTTTTCAAATTGCTATAATTCTTCATTCATGTTTAAATCGTAATGTTTATCTTTATATAGTTAATTTTGAACAAAAATAGTTGACTGATAAAAGATTGTACTTAAAAAGTTTTATAGAATAATTGCTCATTATTTTAGGAATTTTTATCCTAATACTATGCCTGATAAAATGAATTTACCTTTTGATAAAGAACACATTGAGCCAATAGAATTACGTTTTGCTTTACAAGATCGCTATTTAGCTTATGCACTTTCTACCATTACACATCGTGCATTACCTGATGTACGTGATGGGTTAAAACCTGTGCATCGGCGTATTGTTCACGCGATGCGTTTGCTTAAACTCAATCCAGAGCAGTCCTATGCTAAGTGTGCACGGATTGTTGGCGATGTCATGGGGAAGTTTCATCCTCATGGTGATGCATCTATTTATGATGCATTAGTACGCTTGGCTCAAAGTTTTGCTGTTCGTTATCCACTGGTTGATGGACAAGGCAATTTTGGTAATATTGATGGTGATAATGCTGCTGCTATGCGTTATACGGAAGCACGCATGACTGAAGTAGCGGCGTTATTGCTTGAGGGGATTAATGAAAATGCTATTGATTTTCGTTTAACCTATAATGAGGAAGATGAAGAGCCTGTTGTTTTACCAGGGGCTTTTCCTAATCTTTTAGCAAATGGTTCATCGGGTATTGCTGTTGGTATGGCAACGTCTATTCCACCTCATAATGCTGCTGAACTCTGTGATGCTGCGTTGCATTTGATTGCTCATCCTGATGCAAATGATGAGAAATTAAATCAGTTTGTGCTTGGGCCTGACTTCCCCACGGGTGGTATTTTGGTTGAGCCTAAAAAAAGTATTGAGGAATCTTATCGTATAGGGCGTGGTTTTTTTCGGTTGCGTTCGCGTTGGCATCAAGAAACTGGTAGCCGTGGTTCTTATGTGATTATTGTTACAGAGATTCCCTACCAAGTTCAAAAGTCACGTCTTATTGAAAAAACAGCAGAATTATTGCTTGCACGGCGGTTACCGATGCTTGAAGATATTCATGATGAATCGGCAGAAGATATCCGCATTGTGCTTGTTCCTAAAAATCGTACAGTTGATCCTGAACTCCTCATGGAGTCTCTTTTTAAGTTAACTGATTTTGAAGTAAGATTTCCTCTGAATCTGAATGTTTTATCTTTAGGAAAAGTACCGAATGTTCTTTCTTTGCGTGAAAGCTTGCAGCAATGGCTTGAGCATCGTCAACAAGTACTTATTCGTCGTTCCACTTATCGCCTTAATGAAATTGATTGTCGATTAGAAATTCTTCATGGATATCTTATCGCATATTTGAATCTTGATGAGGTGATCCAAATTATTCGTGAAAAAGATGAGCCGAAAAAAGAACTGATCAACTGTTTTGAATTAACGGAAAATCAAGCTGAAGCTATTCTTAATATGCGGTTACGGTCTTTACATAAGCTTGAAGAATTTGAAATCCATAAAGAATTTGATGCTTTGAAAGCTGACAAGGAAAAATTGCAGAATTTATTAGCTTCCAGCACAAAACAATGGAAAATGATTTCGGAGGAAATAAGAAAAGTTCGTAAAATTTTTGGTCCTGAAACTCTTTTAGGGAAAAGGCGTACAACGTTTGAAGAAGCACCAAGACATGCTATTGATGATATTCATCAGGCAATGATCGAAAAAGAACCGGTAACGATTGTTATTTCTGAAAAAGGTTGGATGCGTGCTTTGAGGGGGCATTTGAGTGATTACAAAGCACTTTCTTTCAAAGAAGGGGATTGCTTAAAGTTAGCATTTCCAGCGTTCACTACAGATAAGATTACGATGATAAGTACAGGAGGAAAGTTTTTTTGTATTAATGCGAATGATTTGCCTGGAGGACGGGGGCATGGTGAGCCAATTCGTATTTTAGTCGATATGGACGATGAGCACGATATTCTTACAGCTTTTGTGCACAATGTAGAAGAGAAACTGCTTTTAATTTCGTCTTATGGAAATGGTTTTATTGTGCCTGCAACTGAAGTGATTGCTAATACACGAAAAGGAAAGCAAGTTATGAATGTAAAGTTCCTTGATAAAGTAAAACTTTGCATTCCAGTAAAAGGTGATCATCTTGCAGTGATTGGTGAAAATCGCAAAATGCTCATTTTTCCTATTGAACAAATACCAGAAATGAGTCGCGGTAAAGGTGTTCGTTTACAACGGTATAAAGAGGGTGGTGTTGTAGATGCAAAAACTTTTAATTTATCAGAGGGATTAAGTTGGCAAGATACAGCTGAACGTAGCTTTAATCGCCAGGCTCATGACCTCATTGAATGGATGGGAACGCGTGCTGGGGTAGGGCGTATGGTTCCCAAAGGTTTTCCAAAATCAGGAAAATTTATCAATTAAGTTGTATTGTATATTTAATTCTTAGGTTTTGGGTACATCGTTAAGATTTGAGAGAAAAGGTGAAGTGGTGGTACATCCTATTTATGTACATCCTATTTATAAAGACAGAATCGTTACTATGATGAAGTATGATATCAAGTGTAGAGATTGGCAAAGGATTTACCGTTGCTTGAAGATAAGTTTTTCAGATGCGCGTGAGGATTGAGAACTTTACACATCGTTTTGTTAAGGTGTTCATTTTATTATTTTAAAAACGTGAGCTCAATGGTGAGAGTTTTCCCTACCCTAAGGCAAGTAATGTACAATTCATGTATTATGCATTTATGGCAAGTGCATGCTACTGGTAAATTTTTTATGAATTTCTTGTGTCAGAAAAGGATTACATATTCGGTTTTGGAAAAGCTTATCAAAGACTATGGACAAGGATGGTGTATCTGTGAAGATCGATATTGCCTTTGTTTGGGCTTATCCTTGTTCTGTAAGCTATAGATCTGTGCTGCAGAGGTAGAGAAGGTTAGCATGAAGAGGGAAACGTTGGCAAAAGCAAGCGAAGATTTGACCCCGAAGAGTTATCCTGTGGTAGATTCCTTGGGCTAAGCTTTGGACTTTCTTCTCATTCCAGGAAACAGAAATGATATGATTTAAGTATTTCAGCTTGTTGAAGAGGGAAGGAAGCAAAACAATATTTCTGTCTTTCTTTATTGTAGCTCAAACAGGAATATCAACATAATGATGGTGAATACCTTTATGAAGAACGCCACTTTATCGAAGGCTTCTTCAATAAAGTTATAAACATTTTAGTTGTACCTTCTGGTGATTCGATAAAGAAGGTTTCTCTTTCTGGGATGCTTGATTTATGTTTAAATAATCCCCAGACTTAGAGAGTTAGGTGTAAAAAATCTAGCTTTAGACAAGCGAGAAAAAGAATGCTATCTAGTTTGGTCTTTCTGTAGTGCTGTTAAAGAATATTAACCTTTTTTACAGTGACGCTTATTCAGTATTATGTTGTCAAAAAAATGTCCACGTTCAGCCCATAAGACGAGGAATATAGCAATGAGGCTAAGAAAGAAAAAACCTGCCGAATTGGGAATGGTTGTTTCATTAAATTGTTGTGCAATGAGAAAGCTAAGGCCTGTACCTATGGATGTTTGAAGAAAACCAGATACAGAAGAGGCTGTTCCGGCAAATTTCCCGACAGATTCGAGAGCAAGTGTATTAAAATTGGCCATAATACCACCCCAGGTAAACATCAGTATACAGTATAACAACATATAAAAAGGGAAAGAGATAATACCGCCTGTTAAGATTGAGCTAACAAAAAAAATACATGAAACAATACAAAATAACAAAAGCATACTGTGGGCGATACGTCGCATCCCAAAATGCCCAACGAATAGAGAGTTTAGGAAAGATGCTATAACTTGAAATGCAGCACCAATTGCAAAAGCGATTGGAAACCAGAATCCTAAATTGTAGATACCCTCATAAATCTGTTGCGATGTATTAATCGCAATAAAAATGCAGCCTAAGACAATAGAAGCAGCAAGTGTATAACTAATACTAGAGCGATCAGCCATAACAAGCCAAAGATTATTTTTTATAGAAGAAAGAGAAAGAGAGCGTTGTGTATGAAGAGTTTCAGGCAAGCGTAAATAGATCCAAATCATTAGGCTGAAACCAATAAAGGCCATGAATGCAAAAATAAATTGCCAATGCCCAAATAATAAGATGATCTGCCCTGTTGCTGGTCCAATCATTGGAGCAAGGAGGAAAACCATCATGACTATAGATATGACCTCTGCCATTTTTCGGCCTTCGTAGAGGTCACGTATAATTGAAACTGTAAGTACACGCATAGCTGCCCCTCCAATCCCTTGCAGAACACGTAAAATGAGTAATATAGGTAAACTTGATACAAACGCACAACAAATTGCTGCAAGGGAATAAAAAGCAAGACCAATAAGAACAAGCTTTCGTCGTCCATAACGATCACTTATGGGACCAAAAAGTATTTGTGTAAGACCATAGCTGATAAGGTAACAGGAAATAATATAATGCTGATCATTTTCATTAGAAACATGCAGACTTTTTAAAATATCAGGCATAGCTGGTAGCATAATATCAATGGCTATAGAATTAATTGCCATAAGTGCTGCAAGGATAATAATAAACTCTTTATATCCAATCTTTTTTCTGATTGCATCTATGTGTTTTTGTTCATCGACTGAATATGACATATATAACCTTGAAATAAAAATTTTTGCTAAAGAAATGAATAAAAACAGAGATAATTTATAATAGATTAAAGCTAATTTTTTTTTCTTTTAAAAGTTCTTGTAACTCATTGCTTTGAAACATTTCTTTAACAATATCACAGCCACCAATAAATTCACCTTTGATATAGAGTTGTGGAATTGTTGGCCAATTTGAGTATTCTTTGATCCCTTGACGCAATTCGTCAGAAGTTAAGATATTAATTCCTTTATATTTTAATCCTAAATAATCAAGAATTTGAACGACTTGTCCAGAAAATCCACATTGCGGAGCTTCAGGTATTCCTTTCATGAATAAAATAACGTCATTTGTTTTAATTTCGTTGTCAATAAAGTCATGAACAGTAGCCATCTTTATTCCTCAGTATCGCAGATTTTTTAAATATGTATTTACACTAATATTATTTTCTAATCGTATTAAGTGAATGAATGCAAGAGGAAATTTTTAGATTATTTGGGAACATTTGTTTTTAGTACTAGAGCGTGAAGTGTGTCCCCCATATTGCCTTTGAGAGCATCATAGACCATTTTGTGTTGTTGAACACGGCTTTTACCTAGAAAACTTTCTGAAATAACTTCTGCAGCGTAATGTTCACCATCTCCAGCGAGATCACGGATTGCCACAATTGCATCGGGAATGCCTTCGCGAATAAGTGTCTCAATTGCTTGTGCACTCATTGCCATGATTATTCTCCTCTTGTTTATTTGTTTTTCTCTAAGAATGATCTATTATAATCAAAAAAATAAATAGCTCTTCATGCTTCGTTCATAAATTGCGGAAACCAGCTTTCATAGTTTTGTGTCAGTTTGTCTATCGAAAGGTTTAATATCGAATCTATATTGAGGGAATTACCTTCAACTGTACCAAGCTCTGTTAAGGAAATCTCGTTTACTTGTGCAAGTTCTTTAAGGCTATTAAGTGCATGAGGTTTAATAGCTAAAATATAACGTGCTTGATCTTCTCCAAAAAGCTCCGCGTGCTGTGGTGACTTATTGCTTAATTTTATTCTAATTCCTTTACTTGCTTTAATTACCATTTCTGCAAGCGCAAGTGCTAATCCTCCGTCAGAAATATCATGAGCAGCATTAACAAAACCACGATGAATGACATCTCGAACAAATTGTCCATGCTTTTTTTCAAGTTGCAAATCTATATGTGGTGGGGCACCCGCATCAATATTTAAAATGTTACGCGCATAAATTGATTGTCCTAAATGTGAGCCGCAAGGTCCAATTAAAACAATACTATCTTTATTTTGCATACCACCGATTGTCACGGTTTTAGACCAGTTATCAAGAAGTCCGACACCAGCTATTGTAGGAGTCGGAAGAATTGCTTCTCCATTGGTTTCATTATAAAGAGAGACATTTCCTGAAACGATTGGAAAATCTAGAACCCGACAAGCTTCACTTATACCTTTAATGGCAAAAACTAGCTGTCCCATAATTTTAGGATTCTCAGGATTACCGAAATTGAGGTTATCTGTAGCTGCTAGTGGTGTTGCACCCGTAGTGCTAATGTTGCGCCAACATTCTACGACTGCTTGTTTTCCTCCTTCATAGGGATCAGCTTCACAATAACGAGGCGTCACATCACAAGAAAAAGCAAGAGCACGTTTATCGTTATTGCTTACACGGATGACACCTGCATCGCCTCCTGGACGAACAAGCGTATTTCCTTGGATAAGTGTATCGTATTGCTCATAAACCCATCGCCTTGAGCTTTGATTAGCAGAATTCAATAATTTCAGGAGTACATCGGCAAAATTTTCAATTTTTTTCACTTCTTCTGCTTTAAGGGTAGGTTTTAGGGCAGGTTCTATCCAAGGGCGATCATAAACCGGTGCTTCATCACCGAGTTCTTTGATAGGAAGATTGACGACTTCTTCTCCTTGATGCGTGACACGGAAACGTAAATCATCTGTTGTTTTTCCAATGATGGAAAAATGAAGACCCCATTTTTGAAAAATTGCAGCTGCTCGTTTTTTTAGTTCTGGTTTTAACACCATGAGCATACGTTCTTGGCTTTCAGAAAGCATTATTTCATAGGCTGTCATGTTTTCTTCTCGAGTGGGGACTTTATCCAGATTAAGCTGTATTCCTAGATTTCCTTTTGCCCCCATTTCAACTGCAGAAGATGTTAGTCCTGCTGCGCCCATATCTTGAATCGCAACGATAGCTTTTAGTTCCATAAGCTCTAAACAGGCTTCAAGAAGGCATTTTTCAATAAAAGGATCACCCACTTGAACAGTTGGACGTTTTTCATCAATTGAATCATTGAATTCGGCAGAAGCCATCATTGCTCCACCAACACCATCACGTCCTGTTTTGGCACCAAGATAAACAACTGGAAGCCCAACTCCTTGCGCTTTAGAATAAAAAATAGAATCTGTCTTTGCAATACCAGCTACAAAAGCGTTAACAAGGATATTACCATTATAGCGCTCGTCAAAATTTACTTCTCCACCAACAGTTGGAACGCCAAAAGCATTGCTGTAGCCACCGATTCCAGAAACGACGCCAGCAACAAGATGGCGTGTTCGGGGATGATTGGGAGATCCAAATCGCAATGCATTCATAGCTGCGACAGGGCGGGCTCCCATTGTAAAGACATCACGCAAAATACCACCCATACCTGTTGCTGCACCTTGATAAGGCTCAATGTAAGAAGGATGGTTATGGCTTTCCATTTTGAAAACTACACATTGCCCCTTACCGATATCAATGACACCAGCGTTTTCACCAGGGCCTTGAATGACACACTTTCCTTTTATTGGGAGAGTTTTAAGCCATTTTTTAGATGATTTATAGGAACAATGTTCGTTCCACATTGCAGAAAAAATTCCAAGTTCGGTAAATGTTGGCTCTCTACCAATTAATGTTAGGATATGCTGATATTCATCACTTTTTAGGCCATGTTGTGCAATCAATTCTGGTGTAATGGCGATGTTATTGCAAGAATTCATGAGTATTGTATCCGTCGAATTAATCGAAATTTAGCACTTTTATTTTTTTTAATCTAGCAGCTTTAACTACAACTGATTGCGTTGTTTGATAATGTAACCGTTCATAATTCATAGGCTTATATTCTGGTTATTTGCTAGATGGATTCAAAGAGCAGAAATGATCTTAGAATAAATCTTTGTGTGTTTAGAGAAATAATATCCATTTTTGTATGTAAAGCGCTTTGTTTATAAATTTACTGCGTGGAAGATGATACAGATTTGTTGTTTTAAAACAGTTAGATTTTTTATCATCATCCATTTGTCAATTCTAAAGCACTTTGGAAAAGTAAACGGCCATCAGTACCACTATGTGCGGGTTCAATAAAATTTTCAGGATGAGGCATCATACCAAGAATATTCCCAGCTTTATTGATAATACCAGCAATATCTCTTATCGAACCGTTAGGGTTTGTATTTTCTGCATAACGGAAAACAATTTGTTCATTGTCTTCCATTTGTTTTAATGTTTCATTATCAACAAAGTAGTTTCCATCGTGATGGGCAACAGGACAACGAATGATTTGTCCTTTGGAATAATAGCGAGAAAATCTTGTGTTGGCATTCACTACTTCTAATTTTATTTCACGACAAACAAATTTTAATGAAGTATTACGCATTAAAGTACCAGGCAATAGTCTAGCTTCTAATAAAATTTGAAATCCATTACAAATGCCTATCACCGTGACACCTTTTTGTGCTTTTTCACGAACAGCTTGCAAGACAGGTGTTCGAGCACCAATAGCGCCACATCTTAAGTAGTCTCCATAAGAAAAACCGCCAGGAATAAAAATGACATCTACATCTGGAATCGTTGACTCTGTTTGCCAAATTTTAATTGGTTCAACTCCGGTTATGTGATGTAATGCTGCAAGCATATCCTGATCGCGATTTAATCCAGGTAATTGAATAATAGCAGTTTTCATAGAGAGTTTCACTTAAAGAAGTTCTATTGTGTAATTTTCAATGACAGTATTTGCAAGTAACTCTTCACACATTTTTTCAAGCTTTTTCTTGGCATTCTCAGCAGACTGATCATCAAGCACAATATCAAAAACTTTTCCTTGGCGAATAGAGTGAATACCTGTGAAAGCTAAACTCTTTAAAGCACCAGCAATTGCTTCTCCTTGTGGATCAAGAACCCTGCTTTTGAGAGTAACTGTAACACGCGCTTTCATTTTCTATTTCCTGTTGTTAGAAGCACTGCTCTTTGAAGATGTACGTACTTACAATTTAAAGGAAGGTGATTAATATCACCTTGTTTTTTATTTTACTAAAACTGGACCGGTTGGTCGCGGAGGTTCATTTTCATTGATGATACCGAGACGCTTTGCTACCTCTTGATAGGCATTAATAAGGCCTCCCATATTACGCCGAAAACGATCTTTATCCATTTTTTCTCGTGTTTGCATATCCCATAACCGGGCAGAATCAGGAGATATTTCATCAGCAAGAACAATGCGCATCGCTTCATCTTCCCATAAGCGGCCAAATTCCATTTTGAAATCAATTAATTGAATATTAGCAGCAGCAAAAAGTCCAGAAAGAAAGTCATTAATACGAATTGAAAGTTGCATAATATCTTCTATTTCTTGTGGAACAGCCCAGCCAAAAGCGGTGATATGTTCTTCAGTTACCATTGGGTCATCAAGAGAATCATTCTTATAATAAAATTCAATAATGGATTGCGAAAGAGCAGTTCCTTCTTCCAATCCCAAACGCTTAGAAAGAGAGCCAGCAGCAACGTTACGAACAACAACTTCCAATGGAATAATTTCAACGGCTTTAATAAGTTGTTCGCGCATATTTATACGCTTGATAAAGTGTGTTGGGATGCCTAAGCGGCCAAGATGGCTAAAGATATGTTCCGAAATACGGTTATTTAAAACTCCTTTTCCGTCGATGACTTCATGCTTTTTTGCATTAAAAGCAGTTGCGTCATCTTTAAAAAATTGAATATAGGTCCCTGGTTCAGGTCCCTCATATAGAATTTTGGCCTTGCCTTCATAAATACGGTGGCGACGATTCATTGTAATTCTCTATTATCTTTGAGGAGCTTTGAATAGCATTGATGACTAATATTATCCTAATTGGCAGAAATTCTCAATGATTGCTGTAGCACTTTGTAATTTTTTTTATCATTGGAGTTTTTACAAAGAAAAATAAAACTTAAATAGACAGAGTGAAAAAGATTATCTTATTGGATCACATCTTTGCAAAAAAATGAGAGAGAACCATAAGTCCTTCAGGCCAAGGCCCATGCCCAGATTCTACATTGATGTGGCCAGACTGCCCAGCGTCAACAAAAAGTGCTCCCCAATCATTGGCAAGATTTTCTGCAACTGAGAATTGGCAAAATTCATCATTGCGGCTGGCTATGACTATGGAGGGAAAAGGTAATTTTTCGCGACGATATGGGCCGAATGTCTTTAAGTATTTGGGGCGTATTTTTTCATTGCTTACGTCTGGAGGTGCAACAAAAAAAGCGCCGCAAATTTTTTCTGCATTCTGTACAGTTGCATGAATAGCGGTTGGAACACCTAATGAATGAGCAATAATAGCAACAGGTTTTTGAGCTTGTGCAATAGCCGCTTTAACTGCGTTTACCCAGTCTTCACAAACAGGTTTTGACCAATGGGCTTGTTTAACACGGCGTGCTGTAGACAATTTTTGTTCCCATCGTGTTTGCCAATGGTCAGGACCAGATCCTTTATAGCCGGGAACAATGAGAATATCGAGTTGATTGGCTTTCATGGAGTGTTTCCTGTGTTATAATGTGCTTTAATCACAGGGAGAAGGCAATATATTTATTCTTTATATACAATTTTGTCATTCCTCAAAGACGCGTTTAAAAATCGTGTCGATATGTTTTGTATGGTAAGAAAGGTCAAATTTTTCGCAAATTTCTTCTTTACTTAATGCTTTTGTTACATCTTTGTCGTTGAGCAATTCTTCTAAAAAGTCTTTTCCTTGTTCCCAAACTTTCATCGCATTTCGTTGTACAATCCGATAAGAATCTTCACGACTGATTCCAGCTTGTGTAAGTGCTAAAAGCACCCGTTGTGAATGAACAAGACCACGAAATTTATTGAGATTTTTTTGCATATTTTCTGGATAGACAATTAAATTTTCAATTACGTAGGTCAGTCGAGCAAGAGCAAAATCAAGAGTAATGGTAGCATCAGGGCCAATATAACGTTCAACGGATGAATGAGAAATATCACGTTCATGCCAAAGTGCTACATTTTCCATTGCAGGTATTGCAAAGGCACGCACCATGCGTGCTAACCCAGTTAAATTTTCTGTTAAAACTGGATTACGTTTATGGGGCATGGCGGATGACCCCTTTTGTCCAGGTGAAAAATGTTCTTCTGCTTCAAGAACTTCTGTTCGTTGCAAATGGCGTATTTCTATGGCTAATCTTTCAATGGATGAAGCAATAACACCAAGCGTTGCAAAGAACATGGCGTGACGATCACGTGGTATAACTTGGGTGGAAACAGGTTCAATGCGTAACCCTAATGCTTTTGCTACATGTTCTTCAATATATGGATCAATATTAGCAAAAGTTCCTACAGCTCCTGAGATAGCACAAGTAGAAATTTCTTCTCGTGCAGCAAGAAGACGGTTGTGACAACGAGAAAATTCAGCATATGCAAGAGCAAATTTGACTCCAAATGTTGTCGGTTCAGCATGAATACCGTGACTACGCCCAATAGTGATTGTTTCTTTATGTTGAAAAGCACGTTTTTTCAATGCTTCAAGAAGCTGATCTATGTCTTTTAGCAAAATATCACTCGCACGCATCAATTGAATATTAAGTGTTGTATCTAGGACATCTGATGATGTCATGCCTTGGTGGATAAAGCGAGCTTCTGGGCCAATAAATTCACCTAAGTGCGTTAAAAATGCTATAACATCATGTTTGGTGATTGCCTCAATTTCATTAATGCGATTAACATCAAATTCGGCTGCTGCTCCTTTTTCCCAAATCACCTTTGCTGCTTCTTTTGGAATAATACCCAGTTGAGCGAGGGCATCACAGGCATGTGCTTCAATTTCGAACCAAATGCGATATTTCGTTTTAGGTGACCAAATTGTTACCATTTCAGGGCGAGAATAACGTTCTATCATAATTTTTCCTTATTGTGAGAGGCTTGCAGCGTGGCGCAATGCACTTATACGTGTTTTATAAAGCTCTTTGTTTCCATCTTTATAAATTGCAGAGCCTGCGACAAATACATTTGCACCAGCTTTTGCAGTTATTCCGATTGTATCAACAGTGATACCACCATCAACTACAAGATCAATAGGTCGATGAGCAATCATGCTTTTAACGCGTTTGATTTTATCTTTCATTTCTGGAATAAAACTTTGTTCACCAAAACCAGGATTAACTGTCATGATGAGGATAAGATCTAATTGATCAAGCAAATACTCAAGTACAGGTTCTGGTGTGCTTGGATTGATTGCAAGTCCTGCTTTTTTTCCCATTCCTTTGATTTTTTGCAGTGAACGATGAAGATGAAGCTCTGCTTCAGCGTGAATGGTTATGATATCTGAACCAGCTTGTGCAAAGGCTTCAAGGTAAGGATCTGCCGGTGAGATCATAAGATGGACGTCAAATATTGCTCTGGTTAATGGACGGAGTGCCTTGACGATATTGGGGCCAAAAGTGATATTAGGAACAAAGTGACCGTCCATAATATCAAGATGGAGCCAGTCTGCGCCAGCATCAACAATATCTAATACTTCTTGGCCGAGTTTGGAAAAATCAGCAGCCAAAAGTGAAGGCGAAATGAGATGAGAACGAGGCATTAAGATCTCCTTAGTTGGCTCTTTTTAGCATGTGGTGTTGTATACTAAAATATCATTTGTGTTGTGATGTAAAAGAAAGAGTATGTGTTATAAATCTTTTTAGGAAAATACTATTCGAAATTTTAAAGCTGTGTAAGTGAAAGATATGTCAAATCATATAACAACATATTTAATGCCTAAACTTCAACATATTGTTACTGTTTCTTCGCAAGAATATCGAGACGCTATGAGTCATTTTGCAGGAGCTGTGCATATTGTGACAACAAATGGCATTAAGGGAAGGCGCGGGGTGACAATTTCAGCGTGTTGTTCTTTATCTGATGATCCCCCAACACTTCTTGTTTGCCTAATGCGCCATAATCCTAAGAATCAGTTATTTATGGAAAATGGGAATTTTTGTGTTAATAGCTTGGCAGGAAAACATCGTCCACTAGCGGATGTTTTTTCCAGGCGCTGCAATTCCACAGAAACTGAATGTTTTGATATAGCACAATGGGGGACTTTGCAGACTGGTGCCCCTAGTCTTTCAGATGCTTTAGCTTCATTTGATTGTCGTTTGATTTGTTGGCACGAGCATGCAACCCATTACGTTTTGATTGGTGAAGTTGTTGCAATCAACTGTAATCAAGAAAAAGAGGCTTTGATGTATTTGAATCGTGGATATCATACTCTACCTTTATAAAAATTTTTATTTTTTTACTAAGATGATTTGTTGTTGGTACGTTTGGGTTTTAGCTCAACGATTTTTATGTTTTTTAGAATGGCTGAAAAAAAGACGTATGATGTATGGAAGAGTCCTAATCAGTTATTATTTCAAGAGAATACATGCTATGCAAAAAAGTGACTGAAGACCTAAACAATGACTTTAAACACATTTTTAGAGTGTTATAAAAAAGCATTTTGCACTTGTGTTGATCGATATTGAACAATATATAGACCCCACATCCATATATGGAGGTTTTTATGGAATGAACGAAGAGATTGATGGTCAATATCGTCCTAGTGAAGATGAGCCTTTTATGAATGAGCGGCAAAAGGCGTATTTTCGTGCTAAATTGGTTTCTTGGAAGAATGATATATTAAGAGAAGCCCGTGAGACTTTGGAAAATTTGCAGGAAGAGAATGGCGGTCAACCTGATCTGACTGATAGAGCATCTTGCGAAACTGATCGTACAATCGAATTACGTGCTCGTGATCGTCAGAGAAAGCTTATTTCAAAGATAGATGCTGCTTTAGAGCGCATTGATGATGGGACTTACGGTTTTTGTAAAGAAACTGGTGAGCCTATTAGTATAAAGCGCCTTGAGGCTCGACCGATTGCAGTTTTGTCATTAGAAGCACAAGAACGTCATGAACGCCTGGAAAAAGTTTATCGCGAAGATTAAAATCGATAGAGATGATGAACAAATGAAATGCTTAACGCTAAAATTGGGTATTTTATTTTTTGGGAACAGGAATAAATAAAGATGGCTCGTGCCGTCCTTCGATTTCAGCGGTAATTGCTGAATCTTCCACCTGTTGATTCATAAAACAAACGGAAGTACTATCTTGCGTATGCTTTTTTTCACTTACGCAAAAAGGTGTTTTTTCTGTAAGGTGAGGGCTTTGATTAGTTTCTGTTGTTGTTAATGTTTGCTGTGTCTTTCTTTTTTGTGTGATGGGTGTGATAATATTGGATTCTACCACAACATCTGTCAGTCCACCAATAAGAAGCAAATGCTCTCTATCATCACAACGTATCAAAATAAGACGACGTGTGCGATCGATAGAAATTTTATCGCAGAGGGTTAGTCGCGATGGGAGCTTTTTTTTGTTGATGCTAAATGTTCTTGTATTTAAACGACGTAAAAACAGGATAATTGCCGCAATAGCAACGATTGTTATGATAAAAAATACAAAGCTTGTTGTTATGTTAGCTGCGGATGTGCCTATTTTGCTTGATAACCAGACATACATAGAGCTTCTCCCATTTTATAATGAAAATATTATTTTTTATTGAGATAAGTTTGTAAAGATACCCTTAAAAGGTTCACTTAATAATATAAAACAAGATTTTTTAAACATTGAGTGATTTTTCTTAGGCGGATATTTTATGGTATATAGCATAACAATAATTATAATATGGAGGCAATTTGTGGCATAAAAAAATAGCTATAATCAAGGCAAATATAGATGGATAAAGGTTTTGAGAATATTGAAAGATCATCGTCTGTTTCTGTACATCGGGGGACTATGATTTGTGGTGTTGTTTTTGTAATAGCTTTTCTATTCTTAGTGGGTATTCTAGGTTTTCTTTATCCGCAAAGCTATCTGCAAAAAACTGTGTTGGTGTCTTTTTTGGCTTTAGCGGTTATTGGGGTTACTGCACTCGTTCTGATAGGAATGGAGATTTTGAGATATAATGCATCGCAGTTTTATGAAGGCTTTGATTTCAGCATTTTTAATAGTACCGATGATGCAATTGTAGTTTCTGATTTGTCAGGTTTTGTTTATTATTCTAATCAAAATTATCGAAAAATTCTTACCTATAAGCCTGATTCCTCTTGTTATGCGATTATTGCTGATCTTCCAGGGGCTGGTGCATTGGCGTATCGTTTAAAGATTGCAGCATTTAGTGATCTTGCAGCGCAAGAAGAATTAAAGGTGGAAGAGCCGATTTTTGCTCATTCTGTGCAAAAAAACTCTAGTTGGTACAATATTTCTGTTCAACCGATAACAAAGCGGAGAAAAAAACTTTTATTTTGGCGTATTGCTGATATTTCGCACTTGCAAGAGTGCCGTGAAGTTTTTTTCTCAAATCTCCAAGAAGCTATCAATCACTTAGATCAAGCACCTGTTGGTTTTTTATCCGTTAATACACAGGGAACGATTCTTTATGCAAATGCGATTTTTGCCGAATGGTTTTCAATTGACTTGGCAAATTTTACTATTGGTCAGTATAATTTTGATTTGCTCTTTGGTGGTGTTGAAGCCAATAGTGTATGGAGTGATATTTGTTTGCAAAATAACAAGCATCAAAGTTTAGATTACTCTACGCCTTATACGTTTTCATTATATTTAAATTCAGAGGTCGGAAGCAGGAAAATATTGAATTGTTTTATGTGTGCTTCTTCTCTCTTAGAAGATGAAGCCGTTTATCGTATTGTGATGGTGCCTCGATTGATACAAAAGGTAGAGAATGATTATCAATCAAAATTACCAAGTCTATTGGTAGAGTATTTTGAGGCAAGCCCATTTGCAATAGCAGTAGTGGATCAGAAACAGAAAGGGCAATTGGTTCACATAAATGGTGCTTTTTCATCACTCATGGGATGTGCGAGAAAAACTCTTAATCTTTATGATGTTATATCTCGCCGTGATCGTGCACAGCTAGAGCGTGCATTTCAGAAAATTACGATAAATAAAAATTATTCAGTTTCGATAGAAACAGTTTTAGAAAATAATGAGGAGCGCCATGTGCGTCTCTATTTTATGCCTTTAGCGCCATATCATAATGATGCATTACAAGATTTGATCATTATATCTGTTATAGAAACAACAGAACAAAAAATGCTTGAAGATAAAATAATGCAAAGTCAAAAAATGCAAGCTGTCGGGCAATTGGCTGGTGGTATTGCGCATGATTTTAATAACGTTTTAACAGCGATTTTGATGTCATGCGATTTTCTTTTAAATATGCATCGTAGTTCTGATCCAGCACATGCTGATCTTATTAATATTAAAAATAATGCTAACCGTGCGGCTGCACTTGTGCAGCAATTATTAGCTTTTTCTAGAAAGCAAACGCTTCGACCTGAAAAAGTTGATTTTACAGAACTTTTGTCAGATATTCGCAATCTTATTTTACCTCTTTTAGGCAATAATATTCAGTTGAAAATTATTCATGGGAGAGATTTGTGGAGCGTTGAAGTTGATCAAGCATCTTTTCAGCGTGTTATTATAAATTTGGTTATTAATGCACGTGATGCTATGTCAGAGGGAGGTGTTGTTACGATTGCAACCAATAATATTACAAAACAACAAAGTGCTGAATTTGATAATGTTGGTTTTGCAATTGGCGAATATGTACAGCTGACTATTTCAGATACAGGAACTGGTATATCAGCTGCTGTACAAAAAAAAATGTTTGAACCATTTTTTACAACAAAAGAAGTTGGAAAAGGAACTGGGCTTGGTTTATCAATGGTTTATGGAATTATCAAACAGACAGGTGGTTACATTTACTGTGATAGCCGAGAAGGGGAAGGGGCAACATTTCATATCTTTCTTCCGCGTTATATTCCTGATACTGATAGTGAAGTTTCTCAGAAAATTGAAAAAGGTGAAGAGCAGGAAAAAAATATAGACTTAACTGGATCGGCAACTGTTTTGCTGGTTGAAGATGAAGATGCTGTCAGAATGGGTGGGGTGAGGGCACTTCAAATGAGAGGATATAATGTTTTGGAAGCTGCAAGTGGGGTGGAAGCGCTTGCCATTCTTGAAGAAAGTAAGGGCGCTGTTGATATTATTGTTTCCGATGTGGTGATGCCAGAAATGGATGGGCCGACTTTGCTCAAAGAATCGCGTCAAAAATATCCTGATATTAAATTTATTTTTGTTTCTGGGTACACGAAAGATGCTTTTACTAAAAATCTTCCACAAAATGCTATTTTCGGCTTTTTATCTAAACCATTTACACTCAAACAGTTAACTCTAGCAGTTAAAGAAACGCTTGCGCAGTGAAATAGAGAAATTGTGTTTTTTAGACAAAAAGTCAGCGTATTTTGGAACGATCATTATAAAAAATGCGTAAAACCAGTAAATCGCATAACAGTGAACTAAATAAATAAGGGTAAAGTGAAAAAATGAAGAAAGCTATTGCACATTTCCCACAAAGAATTTTATAAAAACTATGGATTTAATTATGTCAAAATTTTTATAGAGCTTAATCTAACGTATTCAAAAGGATAAAAGTTGTTGTTGAGCATCTGTCATTTTGTTGTTTCCTTCAATGAATGTTTTTAGGGCTTTGGGATAGAGTTGATTTTCAGCTTTAAGGACTCTTTGTGCTAAGCATTCAGCGGTATCATTGGGACAGACTGGAACAGCCGCTTGGGCAAGAATCTTTCCTGCATCCATGTCGTTTGTAACAAGATGAACAGTGCAACCAGTGATTTTAACGCCTGCTTGTAAAACTCTTTCGTGTGGCTTCAAACCTTTAAATGAAGGTAAAAGAGAAGGATGAATGTTTAAAATTCGCTCTTCATAGAGCTTTACAAAATGCGGTGAAATGAGGCGCATATAGCCAGCAAAGCAAAGAAGATCCGGTTTATATTGGGCTAAGACCGTAAAGATAGATTCTTCATGTGCTTCTCTTGTTGTGTAACTTTTGCGATCAATAATGTGAGTAGGAAGGTTATTGTTACGTGCTTTTTCAATGCCGGCAGCATGAGGATTATCGCAGATAACGGCAATGATTTCAGCAGGGTATTCCTGTTGCTGGCTTGCTTTAGCGAGAGAAACCATATTAGATCCGTTGCCAGAAATAAAAACGACTATTTTTTTTTTCATAAATGAAGTACACCTTTATAAAGTATTTTTTTAGTTGGATGTTTTGTTAAAATGCCAAGTAAAGTAACAATTTCTCCTTGCATTTCAAGTATTTGTGTAATTGTTTCAACTGCATGTTGCGCTACAATAATGACCATGCCAATACCACAATTGAATGTTCGTAACATCTCTGTTTCTTCTATTTTTCCTTGTTTGGCAATCCATGAAAAGACTGGTGGAACATGAATGGCAGAAAGATTAATTTCGGCACATAGAGAGGATGGAAGTACGCGTGGAATATTTTCAGGCAAGCCTCCTCCCGTGATATGAGCAAGAGCTTTAATTCCTTTGTAAGTTTTTATAATAGGTAAGAGTGATTTTACATAAATGCGTGTTGGTGTGAGAAGTGCTGTACCAAGGTTCATTTGGGGATTAAAAGGGGCATAATCGCCCCATTTTAGACCACTTTGTTGGACGATTCGTCTGACGAGAGAAAAGCCGTTGGAATGAATTCCAGATGAGCTAAGACCTAAAATAATATCACCTTCTGCAAGATCTTTTGAAGGGAGTAATGCGCTACGTTCGGTAGCTCCTACAGCAAAGCCTGCCAAGTCATAATCTCCCTTGGCGTACATACCAGGCATTTCTGCAGTTTCTCCTCCAATAAGAGCTGCACCTGCTTGCTGACATCCTACTGCAATACCAGAAACGATTGCAGCACCCTGTTCAAGGTCAAGTTTTCCAGTTGCAAAATAATCAAGAAAAAAGAGAGGTTCAGCACCTTGTACGAGTAAATCATTGATGCACATGGCTACCAGATCAATACCAACAGTATCATGGATACCGACCTCAATGGCAATTTTTAATTTTGTACCCACACCATCGTTGGCTGCTACGAGGATAGGATCGGTTAAGC
The DNA here is from genome assembly GCF_009936175.1 of Bartonella quintana. Taxonomy (NCBI): domain Bacteria; kingdom Pseudomonadati; phylum Pseudomonadota; class Alphaproteobacteria; order Hyphomicrobiales; family Bartonellaceae; genus Bartonella; species Bartonella quintana. The sequence continues at coordinate 663,773 of NZ_AP019773.1, forward strand.
CTGCTGCTTTTAAATCAAAAAGGCCGCCAAAGCCACCAATTTCTACATCTGCTCCTGCTCGTTTTGTTGAGCGTATGAAGGGTTTAATTTTTTCCACCATGGCATTACCCACATCGATGTCTACACCGGCTTTTGCGTAGGTAAGACCACTGTTGGACTTACAATTTATGAGATCTTGGTTGCTCATTGGAACCTTCCTTATGGAAAATCAGGTTTTGATATTATGCATGCCATGATAGAGTCATCTCTGCAAGAGGTATTGATATTTAGCATTTAAGAAAATAAGCAACTTTGCTTGTTGACCCATGTAAAAGAAGTTTATAATCTTTGTGAAGAGTTTTTTTTAGGATATTTTATGACTAGGATATCAGATAATCACGATCATTCTACTTTACAGCTTATGAAAAAGAAAGTTCGTGAGAGTGGGTCTCGTGATAGTTATAAGACTTATGTGCCAGCTTATACTCAAGTACTGTTACCGAATAATATGAAAAAGCAAATTTTTTTCTGGGTTGGTACGCTGGTTTTTTTCATTCTTTTTATGCTTGTTTTTGGATCAATTTTACTTCCTTTCGTAGCAGGGATTGTGTTGGCTTACTTTCTTAATCCCATTGTCCAATTACTTGAAAAGTTTGGTATTTGTCGTGTCTTTGGCACTATCCTCATCACTTTGTTTATTATTTTTGTTTTTGTTGCTGCTTTAATTATTTTGATTCCTATTACCAGTTGGCAAATACAACAATTTGTGAGTAATGGTTTGCCCGTTTATATCAATCGTATTCAAACTTTTTTCGTTGAACATGATTTTGATTGGGTAAGGCGTTATTTTGGGAGTGATCCAAATGAATTGCATAGTAATATTAAAGGGCTTTTGGGGCAAAGTTCTGATTTTATTACATCTCTCTTAAATTCGCTTTTGAAGTCAGGAAAATCGATTGTTAATATTGTCAGCCTCTTCGTTGTGGCACCTGTGGTAGCCTTTTACATGTTATTAGATTGGCCGCGTATGGTTACAGCAGTTGATTCGTTAATACCGCGGGATCATCTTGAAACTGTTCGCAGTATTTTTCATGAAATGGATAGAGCTATCGCTGGTTTTGTTCGTGGGCAAGGAACAGTTTGTTTAATATTGGGGGGTTATTATAGTATTGGCCTGACCATCACGGGGCTCAATTTTGGTCTTTTAATTGGTATGTTTATTGGTCTTATTAGCTTTGTTCCTTACATTGGTACAATGAGTGGTTTTGTACTCTCTGTTGGTGTTGCATGGGTCCAGTTTTACCCGAATAATTGGGGTTGGATCATTGTGGTTATATTTATCTTTTTAATTGGTCAATTTATTGAAGGCTATATTCTTCAGCCGAAACTTGTGGGTTCGTCAGTAGGGTTGCATCCGGTGTGGTTGATGTTTGCACTTTTTGCTTTTTCTTCACTCTTTGGTTTCACTGGTATGCTTGTTGCTGTTCCTGCAGCGGCGGCTGTTGGTGTTTTGGTTCGTTTTGCTCTTCATACTTATCTTAATTCTCAGATGTATTCGCGAAGTGGAAATTCGGAGCCGCTAGAATGAATGAGCGTGAAACGCAATTGCCTTTGGATTTTTCTTATAATCCGGTTTTTCAATTTGATGATTTAGTGGTGACGGAAAGCAATCGTATGGCTTTCCAGCTTATTGATCATTGGCCGAATTGGATTTTGCCTATTGCTGTTTTGGTTGGAAAAGAAGGGTCTGGAAAAACCCACTTTTCTAGCATATGGGCTCAGAAAACTGATGCTTTAAGACTTCATCGCAATGAAATCGATCAAGCTATTGCTATAGGTTCTTCAGGCAAATCATTTTTAATTGAGGATATTGATGCGGGTGAAATTAGTGAGACGGGACTTTTTCACTTAATAAACAACGTTAAGCAAGCAAACCTTGATACGCGCCAAGCTACTTTGTTGATAACTGCACGGACAGTACCTTCAGCATGGAATTTAAAGTTAAATGATCTTAAGAGTCGGCTTAATTCGGTTATGTTAGTTAAGATTCATCAGCCTGATGATGCATTGTTAACAGCTGTCGCTTTTAAACTTTTTTCTGATAGGCAGATTATTGTGCATCCGGATACTGTTTACTATCTTGTAAGCCGTTGTGAGCGCTCTCTATTTTCGTTGAAGCGTGTTATTGATTCCGTTGATCGGCTGGCATTACAAAGAAAAAGCAAAATAACACGTGCTGTAATTGGTGAAGTTCTTAACATGCAAATTCAATAAAAATTGTTTTTAGCATCGTTAAAATTTTTCAATAGGAAGCACTTGTGTTCTCTCATCATTTCAGTGTGCGGATAGAAATGTCGTTATTTAAGTTTTCTGTTTTTACGATACATCGTGAGAATAGATAAAACGGGATGTTTTCATTTGATTTTTTTCTTACGTGATAGCACTTTTCCTTTTTTAATAGATTTATTTTTAGCATTGTCATTGTACATTATTCGAATGGCGGTGCGCTTTAATTTATGACATTGTGCTCTTTGTTATAGCTTGCATAAGCTCTTCAAGTACTTCAAAACGATTCGAGTGAGGAGGAGCTCTCTTTATTTTATAACGAAACTTTTATGATTTGAGTGTAAAGACGTTTGTTTTTTATGCATTGGTATTGTAGGAGAGCATGGAATTTTTTTAAATAAGAGTGATTGGGAGGAAGGAGAAGCGGGTGGTAATCAGTCTTTCTTCTATGATGCGTGTTGGATTTTTAGTAAAGTGAGGATGTTGCAGCTTTATGCTATTTAAAAATTTTTTGTGGTACTTAAGTCATTTTTGTTGTTGAGATTATATCTGTTAGATGTTGCTGATTTCATTAATGCTCTTTCGAAGTAATATGGACAATTGCGGGCTATGTAAAAAGTTATTGGTTTGTTTAGGTGAATTGGATTTGTTCCTTTATGAGTATCATTTTTGTTATTTCTGTCAATAAGGTATTATTTAGCAAAAAAAATTTTAAAAAGCTCTTTACTTGTAAAGAAATGCAACAAAATTTTAAAAAAATGTGTTTTTCTCTTGCACTTCTGTTATGAAAATTTTAGGGAATGTACATCAGATGAGTGTATGCGGAGCGTAGCGCAGCCTGGTAGCGCACCTGATTTGGGATCAGGGGGTCGTAGGTTCGAATCCTATCGCTCCGACCATGTTTGATTGGATATAAAAGGTAGCCCAATTGGGTGCGTATGGTGGAAATTATCATTCAAGCGTTGTGTAATCTGAAGGAAAAGAACCATGATCGCACGTATTTATAGTCCTGCGAAGACAGCTATGCAGTCAGGTAGGGGCAATACTGGTTTTTGGATTCTGCAGTATGAGCCAATACAAGCGAAAATGCTTGAGCCTCTTATGGGGTATACGGCGACATCTGATATGAATAACCAGGTAAGGATCCGATTTAATAGAAAAGAAGAGGCAATTGCTTTTGCACGCAAGAATGCTATTCCTTATCGTGTAGAAAAAACACATAGGCCGATTCGGCGTGCTGTTTCTTATTCTGATAATTTTCGCAGTGATAGGCAGCAATCTTGGACTCATTGAGTTAAGAATGCTATTTTGAATTGAGAAAATAGTCAGCTGGTCCCGTAGCTCAGCTGGATAGAGCAACGGCCTTCTAAGCCGTGGGTCACAGGTTCGAATCCTGTCGGGATCGCCATGTTTAAGTAGGAGATAAATAGGTTATAAAAGTACAGAGATTTTTATTCTATTGATTCTTTTAACTTATTTTTTTCTGTTCCGAACCTTTTTGTAGCTTTTTGATTGTTTTGATTGCAAGTCGTTTTCTAGAGGCTGTTGATATAAAGCACCATTTTGCCAGCACGCAGCTACATTCCTTGAGAGCGCATGATCATAGTCTTGGTAGTGTTGATCCGGTACGCAGTTCTTCTAGGATCAGGCGGGATGCCTCTTCCTTTGACCACTTGCAGAGGAGAAAGAGGAGTTATAGTGTTGATTATGAGATCATTGATGAGGAATGTCTTGGCTTGACAGAGGATGCATTGGACAGATGCAATAATGCGTTTGATAACATAATGCAAACTCGCGGAGCAGAAGATCCCTATCAGGCGGATTAAAAGTGTGGTTAGCACAGGTTCACGGGGGCACTGTTTTTCTTCTTATTTGTAGGAGATGATGATTCTGGTTGTTTTGTTCAAGAGGCACACCTCTCCCTTCCTTTTTTCATCAAGTATGCGAATAAGTTTCTTATCTATTATGTTTCTAAATAACCAGGATTCCCCTGTAGCGACGATAGAACAAGCAGTCATAAAATAAGATCATGACGGAAGCTTTTGGTAGGGTTGAAACGCATCCGATTAATATGAGTGTTGTTTTTGCAATCAACACATGAGGGTGAGAATGGTGTCGAAACCATTCACTATATTAAGAAATCAGTGATTCTTCACAAATTCGATAATTCTGTCTTCAAGCGAGCACATGGCCCATGCCCCGCTTAACGGGCTGGTTGATTTTATTGAGGGGTGTTTTAAAGTCAGAGTTTTGAAGGCTTCATACAAGGTTTAGAAGAGCACTTACGAGCATTAATAAGCAACGAAATTGAAGAATAAAAGAGTGTTCATGTTCATGGTAATCATTGAGTTAAAATGATGTAAGGAAAAAAGACAATGGAGATATTACCGTATCATAAGCATGAATATCAGATACCAGCAGTGACAAAAGAGGAGATCATAGAGGAAAGTTCCATGGATACGGTTGTCGTTCCTAAGTTGTTAGGGACAGCGTCGCTCTATCCATATGAAGTTTTTGCGACAGTGGACAGGGAGCACAGGCAAAGCAAGCTTCAGAACCGGCAAATGAAGTCGCTGATGGAGAGAAGCAAACAGCAGATCAAGTCAAAGGTGTCTCGGAGCAGGCAAAAGCAGTTGCAGATGCAGCCAAGGGGATTGCCTAAGCAGCGAAAAGTGCTCCTCAGATACAGTTACAACCAGGTCTGTAGAAGCAGTGACATTAGCTGTGTCAGCGACATCAGCAGCGAATGAAGCAAAGACGGTAGCAGATTAGGCCTCAACAGAGGCAGGAAGTGCAAAGGCAACAGCGGAAGAAGCAAAGAAGGTTGCGGAGACAACAGCTATGACAGTAGCCAATGAAGCGAAGCAAACAGCAAGTACAGTTGTTGGCGAGGCTACTCGTGCGAAGAAAACGGTATTGAGATCATTAGCGACGGCAATGGAAGCGAAGAAAACAGTAGAATAGGCAGTGAGTGTGGATAAACAAACAGTAAATGCAAGTGATGAAGCAGCCAAGAATTTAGCCGAAGAAGCTAAGAGTAAAGCAGAAGCAGTAAAAAGAAGATTAGCAAAAGTAGCCAAAAGCGCTTGCGATGCTTTGAAACAAGCAGCAAGTGGTACGAAATCGACAGTGAAAGAGGTGAAGAAAGTTGCAGAAGGAGTACAGAAAAAGGCAGAAAAGGTAGAGACAGTAACAGCAGAAGTTTTATGGGCAGAGAAAAAGTCAAAAGAGATAGCAGGTTTTGCCAAACATGACGCCGAACAAGACAAGCCCTGAAGAAGGCTCAAACTTCGGAGAATTTAGCTTATAAAGCCAAGGACGAAGTTAATAAAGCAAAGAAAGGAGGGAATAATGCAAAGCTCAGAGCCGAATCGGCGTAACGTGTGGCTGAAAAGACCAAAGAGAAAACAGGGAGAGGACACAAAGTGGTTTAAGCGAAGCCAGGCAAATTTCCCAAGAAGGAAAAGATAAATCCTGGTTAGCAGAAGTAAGAGTAACTTCGGCTAAGACAACAGCAGAAAAGGCATAAAACGTTGTGTATGGTGCGTCTAATAAAGCTTCTGATACGATGACGAAGGCAGATGATGCCAAAAGCAGTGCAGAGTAGGCAAGAACGATAGCCAATGAAGCCAAAAAGAAGTAATCAAAAGAAAGATTCTCACAGAAACAGAAAAACAGCTGTACAATACAAAACATTTTATTCTACATACTATAAAGATATTTTTCTCTAGCGTGCTGTCGAGGATTGTCATAATATTTACTTTATTCAAGTTAGAAAATTTTCGATGAGTTCCACATCCTGTAGAAATAAACTTTACAAAGGGAAATAATTCTTTTTCTTATGTTCTTGTAAAGAATAATAAATCAGGAAAACCAAAATTTAAAAAGCGATTTATTATATATCTTCTCTTTATCGAGGAGAACAGCTGTCGGAAGATTTTATTACTTTTATTCATCCAAAACGTGCTTTTTTGGTGAAAAAGTCATTTTGTCGGCGTATATTTTTTGATGCTGACGATATAAATTGTGAAATCTCAAAGGAAACTTAATCTGTAGTGAAGAAAATCAATACAATAATTATGGAACATTTGAATTGTCTTTTGTTTATGAATTTAAAAAAGCATCTGTATTAAAGAAGTATATACATCAATAACAGGTAAGTACAAAAAATGATACCGTTATGATATGGATAAGGGAGCGCCTTACTGAGATCTACTATGATGATTTTATATTTGATGTCTGTGCAAAAATAGATTTTTTTAAAATAACCATCATGGATATGCTACCTTATTACAGGATGCACTTTTAACCTCAAAGATAAATCTCCAATAGCAGAAAATCTTTAATAATCTGCTTATAGGGGGTATATGAATGATAAAAGTATAAAGAATAGAGAAGAAAATCTTGGTATTATTTTTCAGGAAGATATTAATGATGCTTTTAAGCAGCGTATAGGATAGATCAATGGTTATTTGAAGTCCGTGGTGAAGGAAGGTTGGGTGGATATTACTGAAGAGGGAAATCTGTTTGATGATTATATAATGGAAAAATCCCATGATGATCACGATAGTAATAGTGGTTTTTTAGATTGTTGTTTACAAATTAAAGCAAAAAGCCTCTTTAGTTTTGTTTGCATGAGAGAAGTAAAGGGTTTTATTGGTTTTTTGTTTTAAAGTCCTTACAGAAGTTCGCAAACATAGAAGCAAAATGGAAGAGTTTTTTATTGGATGAACCAGCAAGTAATTTACATATTCATCCATAGGAAAAGATATTAAGTTCTTTACAAACTTTATCGAAAATAAAAGATAATGAAGCCATTTATTCGACATATTCTCCTTACCTTATTAACGACGATAATTTGAATAATTTGTTTGTACGTAATGAGGCAAATGATTTTGAAACACATCGAATTGTCTGTGGAAGGTTTCTGGAATTAACTACATCTGCCGGAGAAATTGTGAGGGCTGTTGAACCTGTTGTTCAACAAGCATGGATTAGTTGCATAAAAGAGAAAGGATCTAGCTAGGATTATGGATAAATTTAATGGAGTTGCTGCCAATGCAAAAAAACTAAATCACATTGCTGATGGCGTGAAAAATATTATGGGTGGATAGTTTGCTCAGTTTATGCCGGTAAAGCTACGCTTTCGGAGTTCTGTTTAAATCTTATATCATTTAATAAAATCTTATGCAAAGTTCGCATTGATCGTACTGGACGTTTTCTAGACTTTGGTGTGTTGATAACGTTTTTATTTTCTGTAGAGATTGGTAAGAGATCTGTACCCGTTGGCACGGAAGAGAAGATCTTTGAAATACGCTTTAGATCAAAAGATGGCAGCACGATTGAGAAGAGGAGCAAATGTTTGTCGTAAAGTTTTTAAATAAAATTTTTTGTTCTTTATAGTCGCGAAACTGTTGGCATGCTTAATTAGAACTTTGCATAGTTTTTCACAACAGGATTTACTAGACTTAAAAAAGTTGATAGAGAGAGTTAGCGGTTAAAGAGTTCGTCAAGGGAGCCATGATTCGCTTTTGTATAATCACGGTTTCTTTTGAGAGCGCTGTAATGCATTCACTAAAGGTAGTTTTACAGGTGGTTTTATTTTCTGTTATTTTGAATAACTACTTGAAAAATAAAGGAAAATGTGTACCTAGTGGTGCACTCTATCCGCGTTAAAGGAGTTCTTTAAGTACTACGGATTTCTTAAGTGTTTGGAATTCCGCTTCATAGTGATTTGACAATCAGGTGTTGGGATATAATGATTATTAGAGTGGGGTTATCCCCCTCCTTAGAAAAATGAAGGTTGTTTAATGCAGGTTACCGAGACGCTTAATGAAGGACTGAAGCGCGAAATTAAGATCGTGGTTCCGGCGAAAGCTTTAGAAGAAAAATTAAATGAACGGTTGGATGATACCAAGGATAAGATCAAGCTTAATGGTTTTCGTCCCGGTAAGGTGCCTGCTGGATACCTGCGTAAAATGTACGGTAAGTCTTTTATGGCAGAAATTCTTAATGAGATTATTAGCGATGCGCCCCGTTCTATTTTAGCTGACCGTAACGAACGTCCAGCGATGCAGCCGCAAATTGATATAGATGAAGATGAAAAAATTCTGGATGGAAGAGCCGATTTTGTTTTCAGTTTAAAGTATGAAGTTTTGCCAAAATTTGAAATTAAAGACTTTGACCATATTGAAATTATTCGTGAAATTGCGGCTGTTCCTGAAAAAGAGATTGATGAACAAGTAGAACGTGTTCTTTCTTCTACGCGGAGTTATTCGCTAAAAGAGGGACTTTCTGAAGAAGGGGATTGTGTTACAATAGATTATTTGGGTAAGCTGGAGGGTGTTCCATTTGAGGGTGGGGCAGATAGTGATGCGCAACTGATTCTTGGGTCAAAACAATTTATTCCTGGTTTTGAGGAGCAATTGGTTGACGTGAAAGCGGGGGATACGAAGACGATTTCTGTTAAATTCCCTGATAATTACAGTGCAGTCCATTTGGCTGGTCGGGATGCGGAATTTGATATAACTGTTAAAGCTATCTCTAAACCAGATGAACTAAAGATTGATGATGAGGCGGCGAAAAAAGTTGGTTTAGAATCTCTAGAACGCTTACGTGAAGTTGTTCGTGGGCAGATTGAAAGCCAATATGGCTCAGTAACACGCCAAAAAATTAAGCGTCAAATTCTTGATGCTTTAGATGCTGATTACAATTTTGAAATTCCTGAAGGGCTTTTGGAAATTGAATTTAACAATATATGGGCTCAGGTTAATGACGATTTAAAAAAGGCTGGACGCAGCTTCGAAGATGAAGGTGTTACAGAGAAGCATGCACGAGAAGAATATCATGTGCTTGCGCAACGTCGTGTTCGTCTCGGTTTAGTGCTTTCCGAAATTGGGATGAAGGCTGGTGTTAAAATAAGTGAGGATGAACTAAAGGCAGCAGTTTTTGATCAGGTTCGCCAGTATCCTGGACAAGAGAAAGAAATTATGAATTTTTTTCGTAATACACCGGAGGCTGTTGCAAATCTACGTGCTCCCATTTTTGAAGAAAAAGTCATTGACCATTTGCTGTCACGGATAAAAATCACAGATAAAGAAGTAACAGTTGAAGAGCTGATGAAGGAATATGATGAATCAGATTTAACTGAAAAAAAACCAGAAAAGAAAAAAGGTGTAGAGAAAACTCCAATCAGAAAGAAAGCACCTAAAAAAGGTTAATATTTGCGCTAAGAGAATAGCCCGATAAAGTAGGGCTCTTTTCTCTGAGATTTATATTGTAGGCTTGCACTTAAAGTGGTTTTAGATTAACCGTCAGGTATATTTTTAAAATATTGGTAGTGGATTGGCAATGGGAATCATTGATACGCGTATTCCTGATTCTAAGCGTTTTATTTCTGGAGTTACAGGTGATTGGGAAGTCATCATTGGCATGGAAGTCCATGCGCAAATCATATCAAATTCAAAACTTTTTTCAGGTGCGTCCACGAAATTTGGAGCTGAACCAAATAATCATGTGTCACTTATTGATGCAGCTATGCCCGGTATGTTACCTGTTATTAACCAAGAGTGTGTTCGTCAAGCGGTTCGAACTGGTTTAGGATTAAAGGCTCACATTAATCTGAAATCTGTTTTTGATCGTAAAAATTATTTTTATCCAGATTTACCGCAGGGGTATCAGATTTCTCAATTTCGATATCCAATTGTAGGTGAGGGGAGGATCACTATATCTATTGGCCCGGATCCAAATGGCCAATTTGAAGATATTGAAATTGGGATTGAAAGACTGCACCTTGAGCAGGACGCTGGGAAGTCTATACACGATCAACATCCAACAATGTCTTTTGTAGATCTTAACCGTTCTGGTGTCGCTCTTATGGAAATTGTTTCTAAACCGGATATGCGCTCATCGGATGAAGCCAAAGCCTATATGACGAAATTGCGTACAATTGTTCGTTATTTGGGTACCTGCGATGGCAATATGGATGAAGGCTCTATGCGTGCGGATGTTAACGTATCAGTTCGTCGTCCTGGTGAAAATTTTGGAACGCGATGTGAAATTAAAAATGTTAATTCTATTCGCTTTATTGGTCAAGCAATTGAATATGAGGCACGGCGTCAGATTGCGATTTTAGAAGATGGCGGTGTCATAGATCAAGAGACTCGGCTTTTTGATGCAGCTAAAGGTGAAACGCGCTCTATGCGTTCAAAGGAAGAGGCGCATGACTATCGTTATTTTCCTGATCCTGATCTTTTGCCATTGGAGTTTGATCAAGCATTTGTGGATGCTTTGGCTGTAGAGTTGCCGGAATTGCCTGATGATATAAAAGCACGTTTTATCAATAAAATGGGTTTAACTCCGTATGATGCTTCCATTCTTGTAGCAGAAAGAGCAATCGCTGATTATTTTGAAGAAGTGGCATGTGGGCGTGATGGAAAAATGGCTGCTAATTGGGTAATTAATGATCTTTTGGGTGCTTTAAATAAAGATAATTGTGCGATTGAAGAGACACCAGTGTCACCAAGCCAATTGGGAGCAATTATTGATCTCATTAAAGAAGGAACTATTTCTGGGAAAATTGCTAAGGATCTGTTTGAAATTATTTGGAATGAAGGTGGGGATCCACGTCAGGTTGTAGAAGAGCGCAATATGAAGCAGGTAACAGATATAAAAGCTATTGAGAGAGCTGTTGATGAAATTGTTTCCAATAATTCTGATAAAGTTGCGCAAGCAAAGCAAAAACCTACTTTGATTGGTTGGTTTGTTGGACAGGTAATGAAAGCAACGGGTGGTAAGGCAAATCCTCAAACTGTTAATGAACTGGTTAAGGTAAAACTTGGTATAGATTAATATGGGGTGGAGAAAAATCTATAAATATGATATTGTAGCTGAGAAATACGAATTAAAGTTTTCATATCAAACGAAGTTATGGTTGAGTTTATCGGTAATTTTTATCTCTAGTAATTTTAAGCGTCATAACAGGTTTATTCCGAAAGTTGATTTTGTAGATATGCTAAGAAATGGAAGAAAGGATGGCGAGTTTTTTAAAACAAGTTTTTACGTGGTGGAGTGGTAATACCATCAATACGCGCTTTTTTACGTGGTGGAAAGGCAAACGTGTAGGGGAGGACCAGTTTGGGAATATTTATTATGAAGGTGGCTATCATAAAGATGGTTATTTACGTCGTTGGGTAATTTATAAAGATTATTCTGAAGCTTCTACCATCCCACCAGGTTGGCATGGTTGGATTCATCACCGCTGTGATTGTTTACCTACGCAGGAGAATTATCAGCCGTATGAATGGGAAAAGCCCCATGTTGCTAATATGACAGGGACAAGTGCAGCTTATAGACCAAAGGGCTCCATTGTTCATAACGATGAGCGTTCCTATAGATATGAAGATTATAATGCATGGTCGCCTAAAGAATAAAGTATTTAGTGCGTGAGTGTGTTTTTCTTATTGCTGTGTTTTGTAGTTAGAGTTGTTTTTTTAAATGCGATTGATTTGATGTTATGAATTTTTTTTTACTGCCAGGATTGAGGCGTGTTTTTTGTGCTTGTTTCATGGGAATTGTCGTGCTCTTATCTTCAATGGGGGGGGTGCCGGCTGAACGTGTTAGCAATGCAATTGTTGTTTTTGCTGGTCTTGATAAAATTACTGGTCGGACTACGCTTTTTGAAGTTTCTCTTGGTGAAGTTTATCAATATGGTGCTTTGCAGGTGACTCCTCGGGTGTGTTATACGGGGTCCAAAGATGAGCCAACCCATACAACTGGTTTTGTTGAAGTTAATGAGATAACATTAGAGAAAAAGGTGCGGCGTATTTTTACAGGATGGATGTTTGCGGATAGTCCTGGCTTGAATGCGGTAGAGCATCCTGTTTATGATGTATGGTTAAAAGATTGTAAGCGGAGTTCTCAAAATCTGCCTCTTCAGTAATTTGTTCTATACTGAAATCAGCTCATTGGTTTTTTATAAATCTTTTAAGAATATTTTTTTAAATTATAGCAGTAAGGTATTGAAATTAAAGGATCTTGCATGTTTTTACTTTCGTATTTAGATTAGGTTATCTAATTTGCGTTTACGATGATTTTTGGAAGAATACTAAATGTAAAATTGCTAAATTATAAGGCGTTATTTTTATTACAGTTTTCATACAAAAAGAGCATAAATGAGTTAATGAGCCTTTGATTCTAATGACGGTTTGTTTTTTTCGATTGGTATGCGCGTTAAATAGCTTAATAATCAAGATTGTGTTGATACAATAGAAATTTCAGCTAATTTAAACAATCTCAATTTTAATTTGCTTAGTACAGCAATTTTGGGGATGGTGTTCTTGATATCCGTTTTTTGGGAAATCTTTTGTATAAGATACAAAAACATTTTTACATAAAGATATTCGGCTCTAGGAGGAAGAACCAAAAGAATGTAAATTTAAACGTTCGGTTTTTTTTATTATTAAAATTGATATATTTATTTTGTGCAACAAGCTGTCAATTCTGTTAAAGAGTACGAGATTTTCTACAATGAAAGATGCTGACCACCAATGTAATAATCCTCTTTTGTTACCAAAACAGCCTAAAGCACCATTGTTGAATGTTCCATTTGTTATTGTTGTTTTGATAGCACTTTGTTTTTGTATTTATTGCATTCCCCAGTATTTTTTTTCTGATCAGCTCTATATTGAAAGCCTTGAATTTTTTTCGTTTAGGCCCGTCTTATTCAAGGCTGAGCCTTTAGCATTTGCTCACACTATTATGAGTTATTCATTCATGCATGGTAGTTTCGAACATATTGCTATTAATATGGCTTGGCTTTTGGTTTTTGGGTCTCCTTTGGTAAGACATTTTGGCAGTTTACGTTTTTTAATTTTTTGGGTGTTAACGGCAGCTATTTCTGCGTTGACTTATTTTTCATTTCATCAAGCTAGTATGGTATCGCTTGTTGGGGCGTCGGGTGCAATTTCTGGAATGATGGGTGCTGTTGCACGTTACGGTTTTTCCCCTGTTCATTTTGGTTTCAGTACCCAGAATGAAAGATTTTTTGGCCCTTTGTGGTCGATTAAAAAAGCGCTTTGTTCAAGGACGGTGCTTGTTTATATTGGTGTATGGCTAATTGTTAATTTTATTATAGGTATTTCGTCCTCTCTGTTTGAAAGGGGGGATATTTCAATTGCATGGGAGGCTCATATTGGTGGGCTTTTTTCAGGCTTTTTGTTAGTTGGTTTTTTTGATATTTCGCGCAGTAAAGCAAAAATTACGTTCTAAGATATTTATGAGCCACGTAGAGCGCTATTGTTGCTGCGTTTGAAACATTTAATGATTTAATATTTCCGGGCATATCAAGACGTGTTAAGGCGCAAACGGTTTCACGTGTTTTTTTGCGTAAGCCTTTACCTTCTGCTCCTAGAACAAGGGCGATTTTTCTTCCTGTTAATGCTGTTTCTAGGGAATGGTCGCCTTCTGAATCGAGGCCAAGGCTGATAAAACCTGCTTTATGAAGTTCTTGAAGTGTTTCGGCAAGGTTTCGTACGGTGATATAATTAATTATCTCCAAAGCTCCCGACGCGGCTTTAGCAAGAACGCCACTTTCTTGGGGAGAGTGGCGACAAGTGGTAATAAGTGCTCCAGCTTTAAATGCAATTGCAGAACGCATAATAGCACCGACATTATGTGGATCGGTAATTTGATCCATGACAATGACAAGATCGGTATTCGTTAGTTCAGACAATTGGCATGGCTTGAGGGATTCAGTTTCCAAGATAATGCCTTGATGAACTGCGTCACTTCCAACGAGCGAATCAAGTTGTTTGGGTGAGTATAATGTGACGGAACAAGGTAAATCTGATTTGGGTATATTTAATCGCTTTAAGGCATTTAATGTGATATAGAGATGTCCAAAAACTCTTTTAGGATTTTTTAAAGCTGCATTAACTGTATGAAAACCGTAAAGACGGATTGTTCCTTGTCTCAAGGGAGCTGCTTTCTGTTTCAGGTGCGCTGCAGGTCGAAAGGGAAAGCTTTTTTTATCCCGAGATCGATCTTGTAGATGAGCATAGTGAAAATTTTTCGACATTTTTTCTTTCATATCTTCTTTATAGCGTGGTTATGACAAAAGTAGAGAGAAAAAAGTTGTTGTTTGGAAATTATTAGCAGGAAATTTGTACGGAATCGTATTTATTCTGTTGACAGATACGATAGTAACCGGCATAACCACTCCGCAGCCAATTTGCATTGAACAGGTAGTCAAGATTTTGGTTGCAGCGATGCCTCGTCGCGCAACTGTGCCGATGGAATGGAGGGGTGCCCGAGTGGTTAAAGGGGGCGGACTGTAAATCCGTTGCGTATGCTACGTTGGTTCGAATCCAACCCCCTCCACCATTCATCGAAGGAGAGTTATTACGTGGTATGCGGGTATAGCTCAATGGTAGAGCAGCAGCCTTCCAAGCTGAATATGCGGGTTCGATTCCCGCTACCCGCTCCAAGCGTTTATTGATGCTAGATAGTTGTTGATGATTAGGCGAGTAAGCATGATGGGAGGGCCCTTCCATCATACATCATAAATTGGACAGGATTTACTGTCTAAGAGTTGTGATAGATGTATCAAGTTGGTTTAATTCAATTGTGCAAGCCTGTTTCCAGGTGTTAACAAACAAGAGATTAACAGCGATGGCAAAGAGCAAATTTGAACGTACGAAGCCGCATGTTAATATTGGTACGATTGGTCACGTTGACCATGGGAAGACCTCATTGACAGCAGCGATTACGAAATATTTTGGTGAATTTAAAGCTTATGACCAAATTGATGCGGCACCTGAGGAGCGTGCACGTGGAATTACTATTTCTACGGCGCATGTTGAATATGAGACAGAGAAGCGGCACTATGCACATGTTGATTGTCCTGGGCATGCGGATTATGTGAAGAACATGATTACGGGAGCGGCACAGATGGATGGGGCGATTTTGGTTGTTTCTGCCGCTGATGGTCCAATGCCTCAGACTCGTGAGCATATTTTGCTTGCGCGTCAGGTGGGTGTTCCGGCAATTGTTGTTTTTCTTAATAAAGTTGATCAAGTTGATGATGCTGAACTTTTGGAGCTTGTTGAGCTTGAGATTCGGGAGCTTTTATCAAAATATGATTTTCCAGGAGATGATATCCCAATAGTTAAAGGATCTGCGTTGGCGGCACTTGAAGATAAAGATAAAAGCATTGGTGAAGATGCGGTTCGTCTTTTAATGAGTGAAGTTGATAATTATATACCGACGCCTGAGCGTCCTGTTGATCAACCGTTTTTGTTACCGATTGAAGATGTTTTTTCGATTTCCGGTCGTGGAACTGTTGTGACTGGTCGTGTTGAGCGTGGTGTTATTAAAGTTGGTGAGGAAATTGAGATTATCGGCATTCGTCCAACGTCTAAGACGACAGTTACAGGGGTTGAGATGTTCCGCAAGCTTTTGGATCAAGGTCAAGCCGGTGATAACATTGGTGCACTGCTTCGTGGTGTTGATCGTGAAGGGATCGAGCGTGGTCAAGTTTTGGCGAAGCCTGGTTCGGTTACCCCTCATACTAGATTTAAAGCAGAGGCTTACATTTTAACGAAAGATGAAGGTGGGCGTCATACTCCATTTTTTACGAATTATCGTCCTCAGTTTTACTTCCGTACCACGGATGTGACCGGAATTGTTACGCTTCCAGAAGGTATAGAGATGGTTATGCCTGGCGATAATGTCGCTATGGATGTCTCTTTGATCGTTCCGATTGCAATGGAAGAAAAACTTCGCTTTGCTATTCGTGAAGGGGGGCGTACTGTTGGTGCAGGTATCGTTTCTAAGATCATTGAATAAATAATGGTTTAATAATAGTTATTGAAGGTGTATTTAAAGGCATTTTGATTTTAAGAGTTAGGGGTATAGCTCAGTTGGTAGAGCGGCGGTCTCCAAAACCGCAGGTCGCGGGTTCAAGCCCTGCTGCCCCTGCCAGAGATTAGTAGGGTTTTCGTTGGTGAGGAGGTAGATTTAAATTGCTTTTTGTATGGGGCTTGTTTTTTTGTGTGTGAATCGGTATTGAGTAGAAGATGAGGAAACTGTATAAGGCTGAAGGGTAGCATTTTACATTTTTTTCGTTTTTATTTTGTTTTATAAATCACAATAAGGTTAGAAAGAGTATAGTGTACTGATGACATCTAAAACCAATCCCATTACCTTTTTAAAACAGGTTTATGCAGAAACAATTAAGGTAAAGTGGCCTACGCGTCGTGAGACGGTGATCTCTACTTTTATGGTGTTATTGGTGACGTCATTGGCTGCAGCTTTCTTTTTTATTGTGGATCAGATTATGCATTTTAGTGTTTGGCATGGTATTGATCTCCTGAAGTATCTTTTTAATTGATAGTGTAAGGAAGTGTGACTGTGGCTGCTCGTTGGTATATTGTTCAAGCATATTCAAATTTTGAAAAGAAAATAGCGGAAGCTATTGACAAGGAGGCGAAGCAAAAAGGGCTCGATCATCTGTTTGAAAAGATTTTTGTTCCTACAGAGCGTGTTGTTGAGGTTCGTCGTGGTCGTAAGGTTGATACTGAGCGGAAATTTTTTCCCGGTTATGTTCTTGTTTGTGCTGAGTTGACAGATGAGGTTTATCATCTCATTAAGAATACACCTAAAGTGACAGGTTTTTTAGGTTCGGATTCGCGTCCTATTCCCATTTCTGATCGAGAAGCTGAGCAAATTCTTAAACAAGTTCAGGAAGGGGTCGAATCTCCGAAGTCATCTGTATTATTTGAGGTTGGCGAGCAAGTTCGTGTTGCTGATGGTCCTTTTGTTTCGTTTAATGGAATTGTTCAAGAGGTTGAAGAAGAACGCTCTCGTCTTAAGGTTGAGGTGCTGATTTTTGGGCGTCCTACGCCTGTTGATTTGGAATTTGGTCAGGTTGAAAAACTCTGATTAAGCTTAAGGTGTTTTAATCACTTTAAGTAACTGGTGGGAGGTGATTTATGGCTTTTGTCGGCTTAATGATCCGGACCACTCAACTGCAGTCGGTGGCTGGCAAGATAAGTTGTCAGCTTACCGGTAAAATTGAAGGCAGATTATTATGGCAAAAAAAAGTATAGGTCAGCTCAAGTTGCAGGTTCCTGCAGGAGCGGCTACCCCGTCTCCACCGATTGGTCCTGCTCTTGGTCAGCGTGGTATTAATATCATGGAATTCTGTAAGGCATTTAATGCGGCGACCCAGGAAATGGAAAAGGGTGCACCGATTCCAGTTATTATCACTTATTACCAAGATAAATCTTTCACATTTTCTCTAAAAACGCCTCCTGTATCATTTTTCTTGAAGAAGGAAGTAAATTTGAAATCTGGTTCAAAAGAACCTGGTAAAGTGTCTGTCGGAAGGATCTCTCGGGATAAAATTCGTTCAATTGCAGAAGCAAAGATGAAGGATCTTAACGCAAATGACATTGAGGCAGCAATGCGCATGGTTGAAGGTTCTGCTCGCTCTATGGGCTTGGAAGTGGTGGGCTAATGTTATGAGAAAAGTGGCAAAGAGAATAAAAGATATACGTAAAGATATTGATTTTAATGAACTTTACGCTTTAAAAGATGCGGTTTCGATGGTTAAAGAGCGTGCAGTTGCTAAGTTTGATGAAACAATAGAGATTTCCATGAACTTGGGTGTTGATCCTCGTCATGCAGATCAAATGGTTCGAGGTGTTGCTCATTTACCCAATGGGACTGGACGTAATGTCCGTGTTGCTGTTTTCGCACGTGGAGAAAAAGCTGAGGAAGCTAAGGCTTCAGGTGCTGATATTGTGGGGGCTGAAGACTTGTTTGAAAGCATTAATAGTGGGACAATTGATTTTGATCGTTGTATTGCTACGCCGGACATGATGCTTCTTGTTGGTCGTCTTGGTAAGATTCTTGGTCCAAGGAATTTAATGCCGAATCCCAAAGTTGGTACTGTGACACTTGATATTGCCAATACTGTTAAAGCTTCTAAGGGTGGTGCTGTTGAGTTTCGCGTTGAAAAGGCTGGTATTGTGCATGCTGGTATTGGTAAGGCTTCTTTTGGGGTTGAGAAGATAGTAGAAAATATTAAAGCTTTTGCTAGTGCGGTTATTAAAGCTAGGCCGCAAGGTGCAAAAGGTGAATATATTAAGCGTGTTGCAGTTTCTTCTACTATGGGGATTGGAATTAAAGTTGATCCTGCGACCGTTTGTTCAGAGTAGCTATGAGCAGACTTGTAATTTTATTTTTGGGTAGGTGAATATCAAAGTTGTATTTAAAGTGTCGGTTTTTGCCGGCATTGGGCTATCTAAGCTTTATCAAGCTTGGGTTATACCGGAAGAAATTTCGGAATATCCTGTCCGAGATTGTGGGTGATACTATTTGAGTATCTTAATCTAAAGAAAGCCTGCATGAGACTGGAGTAAAAACTGTAAAGTTTAAAAACTTAAAGGGTTTGAGCCAGGGTTGCCTTTGATCGCTGTGCGTGAAAAAGGGGACAGGATCCTCATCGATAGCATGAAATATTTTATGTTATCAAAGGTAACCAACAGATTTGTTTAAAACAAATCTGTCAAATGGAGAGAGACAGTGAATAGAGCGGAAAAACGCGAATTTGTCACATGGCTTAACGAGGCTTTTCGAAAGTCTGGTTCTGTTGTTGTTGCACATTATTCCGGTTTGACAGTTTTACAGATGAATAGTCTTCGTTCGAAAATGGGTGAAGCTGGCGGTGCTGTTAAAGTCGCCAAAAACCGTCTTGCTAAAATTGCTCTTCAGGGCACGGAATCTGAATCGATAGTGGATTTGTTTACTGGGCAGACACTTATTGCTTATTCAGAAGACCCAATTACGGCACCAAAAGTTGCTGTTGATTTTGCGAAAAACAATGACAAATTTGTCATTCTTGGCGGTTCAATGGGTGCAACAAGTTTGAGTGTAGATGCTGTGAAGTCTTTGGCTTCATTGCCTTCATTAAATGAGTTGCGGGCGAAACTCGTTGGTATGATTTCTACCCCTGCAACCCGTATTGCACAGATTGTTAATGCACCTGCTGGTCAAGTTGCACGTGTCATTGGCGCATATGCTCAGGAGAGTAAAACGGCTTAGGCTTGTTTTGTGTTCATGTTGATAGAAGAGCTATGATGATGCTTTTCTGTTTTTTTAAATAAATTCTAAACAATGGTTCGAATCTTTTAATTGAAGGAATTTTAAAATGGCTGATCTAGCGAAGATCGTAGAAGACCTTTCTAACCTAACCCTTTTGGAAGCTGCTGAGCTTTCTAAGTTGCTTGAAGAAAAATGGGGCGTTTCGGCTGCTGCTCCTGTGGCTGTAGCTACTGTTGCGGGTGCTGCTGCTCCAGCTGCTGAAGAAAAGACAGAGTTTGATGTTATTCTTGTTGACTGTGGTGCGCAGAAAATTAATGTCATTAAAGAAGTTCGCGCTCTTACTGGACTTGGCCTTAAAGAAGCTAAGGATCTGGTTGAAGGAGCACCTAAACCTATTAAAGAGGGTGCTTCTAAAGATGAAGCAGAAAAAATTAAATCTCAACTTGAAGCTGCTGGTGCTAAAGTTGAATTTAAGTAATTTAATTTTATCGGTGGGCATTTATGTTCACCGATTTTCTTCTTTCTCTTGAAAAAAGGAAAGGCGATTAATGGAACCCTTTTCTCAACGGTTTAGTAACTGTAACGGATATGTGGGGTTTACTCCTAGTGCCCCTGTCGTGAAGCCAAGTAAGTGGATCGGCTGGTGTTAATTAATGGGGCAAGTTGGTGGTACTCACTATTGAGTATCATAATGAACTGGTCTGCATGTGCAGGTTAATGATGTAAAGCTTTCAAGGTTTAGTCTCCCTTGAAGAGTAAAGATCGAGGAGCGATAATGGCTCAGACCCTAGCAATGACGTCTCAATTCAATGGTCGTAAGCGCGTACGCAAGTTTTTTGGTAAGATTCCTGAAGTGACGGAAATGCCAAATCTTATTGAGGTTCAAAAAGCATCATATGATCAGTTTCTCATGATTGAGGAGCCGAAAGGTGGGCGTCCAGATGAAGGCTTGCAGGCTGTGTTTAAATCGGTATTTCCTATTTCGGATTTTTCCGGTACAGCTATGCTCGAGTTTGTTGGTTATGAATTTGATTTACCAAAATTTGATGTTGAAGAATGCCGTCAACGTGATTTGACTTATGCTGCGCCATTAAAGGTGATATTGCGTTTAATCGTTTTTGATGTTGATGAGGATACTGGTTCGAAAGATATCAAAGATATTAAAGAGCAAGGCGTTTATATGGGCGATATGCCTTTAATGACCACGAATGGTACCTTTATCGTTAATGGTACTGAGCGTGTTATTGTTTCACAGATGCATCGTTCTCCCGGTGTCTTTTTTGATCATGATAAAGGAAAATCGCATTCATCGGGAAAGTTTCTTTTTGCTGCCCGTGTTATTCCTTATCGTGGTTCTTGGCTTGATATTGAATTTGATGCTAAGGACATCATTTATGCTCGTATTGATCGGCGACGTAAGATTCCTATTACGAGTCTTTTGATGGCATTAGGTATGGATGCATCAGATATTTTGTCAACTTTTTATAATAAAGTTGCCTATGAACGGGATGGGGATGGATGGCGCATTCCTTATTCTGTTGCTCGCTTTAAAGGAGTAAAGCTCATTTCTGATCTTGTAGATGCAGACAGTGGTGAAGTTGTTGCCGAGGCTGGTAAAAAGCTAACAGTTCGTGCTGCGAAAGCTTTAGCAGAAAAGGGTCTAAAGGCGGTTAAAATCACTGAGGATGATTTATTAGGGTCCTATTTAGCGGAAGATATAGTTAACTACCAGACAGGTGAAATTTACCTTGAAGCTGGTGATGAAATTGATGAAAAAGCATTAAAAATTTTGTTTGATGTTAGTGCTGACCAAATTAATATTCTTGATATTGATCACATGAATATTGGAGCATATATCCGCAATACTTTAAAGGTGGATAAAAATGAAAGTCAGCAAGATGCGTTGTTTGATATTTATCGAGTGATGCGTCCAGGTGAGCCACCAACAATGGATACAGCAGCAGCTATGTTCCATTCGTTATTTTTTGATCCAGAACGTTATGATCTTTCGGCTGTTGGACGTGTTAAGATGAATTTACGTATGGATCTTGATTGTCCAGATACGGTTCGCATTTTGCGTCAGGAAGATATTCTTGCTGTTGTTAAAATGTTGGTTGAATTGCGTGATGGTCGTGGTGAAATTGATGATATTGATAATCTTGGCAATCGTCGCGTTCGTTCAGTTGGGGAATTGATGGAAAATCAATATCGCATTGGTTTGCTTCGTATGGAGCGTGCGATAAAAGAGCGTATGTCATCGGTTGAAATTGATACTGTCATGCCCCAGGATTTGATTAACGCAAAGCCAGCTGCTGCAGCGGTTCGTGAATTTTTTGGGTCTTCGCAATTGTCGCAGTTTATGGACCAAACCAATCCATTGTCCGAAATTACCCATAAGCGCCGTCTTTCTGCTCTTGGTCCAGGCGGCTTGACACGAGAACGTGCAGGCTTTGAAGTTCGTGACGTGCATCCTACGCATTATGGTCGTATTTGTCCGATTGAAACGCCGGAAGGCCCTAATATTGGTCTGATTAATTCCTTAGCAACTTTTGCGCGGGTTAATAAATATGGTTTTATTGAAAGTCCATATCGCAAAATTATTGATGGTAAAGTGACAACGGAAGTTATTTATCTTTCTGCTATGGAAGAGTCAAAGCATTATGTGGCTCAGGCGAATTCTTCATTAGACGCTGAGGGACGTTTTACAGACGAATTTGTTGTTTGCCGTCATGCGGGGGAAGTTTTGATGGCGCCGCGAGATCATGTCGATTTGATGGATGTTTCACCAAAGCAGTTAGTTTCAGTAGCTGCTGCTCTCATTCCATTTTTGGAAAATGATGATGCAAATCGTGCGTTGATGGGATCGAATATGCAGCGTCAAGCCGTTCCGCTTGTACGCGCTGAAGCACCATTTGTTGGTACGGGTATGGAATCAATAGTAGCTCGCGATTCAGGGGCTGCTGTTAGTGCAAAGCGTGGTGGTATTGTTGATCAAGTTGATGCAACCCGTATTGTTATTCGTGCGACAGAAGATTTAGATCCTTCAAAGTCTGGGGTTGATATTTACCGTTTACAGAAATTTCAACGTTCCAATCAATCCACTTGTATTAATCAGCGTCCTCTCGTGCATGTTGGTGATCGGGTAGAGAAGGGAAATATCATTGCGGATGGTCCGTCTACGGATCTTGGTGATCTAGCTCTTGGTCGGAATGTTCTTGTGGCATTTATGCCTTGGAATGGGTACAATTATGAAGATTCCATTTTGCTTTCCGAGCGTATCGTTGCCGATGATGTCTTTACTTCGATTCATATTGAGGAGTTTGAGGTTGCTGCACGTGATACAAAGCTTGGTCCTGAAGAAATTACGCGTGATATTCCAAATGTTGCGGAAGAGTCCTTAAGGAATCTTGATGAGGCTGGAATTATCTATATTGGTGCTGAAGTTCAGCCTGGTGATATTTTGGTTGGTAAAATTACACCAAAGGGTGAGAGTCCTATGACACCGGAAGAGAAACTTCTGCGTGCAATTTTTGGGGAAAAGGCTTCAGATGTTCGTGATACTTCTATGCGAATGCCTCCTGGGGCTTTTGGGACTGTTGTTGAAGTTCGTGTTTTTAACCGCCATGGTGTGGAAAAGGATGAACGTGCAATGGCCATTGAACGTGAGGAAATTGAACGTTTAGCTAAAGATCGTGATGATGAACAATCAATCCTTGATCGTAATGTTTATGCGCGTCTTACTGATATGTTGACAGGCAAAATTGCTGTAGAAGGTCCGAAAGGCTTTTCGAAAGGCAAGAAGCTTGATAATACGATAATGGGTCATTATCCACGATCGCAGTGGTGGCAATTTACCGTTGAGGATGAAAAGCTTCAAAGTGAAATTGAGGCTTTGCGCAAGCAGTATGATGAATCAAAAGAAGCGTTGCAACGTCGCTTTATGGATAAAGTTGAGAAGGTCCAGAGAGGTGATGAAATGCCTCCTGGTGTCATGAAGATGGTGAAGGTTTTTGTGGCTGTAAAGCGCAAAATCCAACCAGGTGATAAGATGGCGGGACGTCATGGTAATAAGGGTGTTGTATCACGTATTCTTCCAATAGAAGATATGCCATTTCTTGAAGATGGAACCCATGCTGATATCGTCTTGAATCCACTTGGTGTGCCTAGTCGTATGAATGTTGGTCAAATTCTTGAGACACATCTTGGATGGGCATGTGCAGGTATGGGTAAGAAGATTGGCGATTTGGTGGATTTGTATCAAGAAACAGGGGATATATTTCCTTTGCGTCAGCGTATCGAGAATCTTATGCCTGATAATGATCATAATGAACCAGTACGTCAGTACGATAATGAGAGCCTTTACAAATTAGCGCTACAGATGAGGAAAGGCGTTTCAATTGCAACACCTGTTTTTGATGGAGCACATGAAGCTGATATCAACATGATGCTCGAAGATGCGGACTTGGATAGCTCAGGGCAGGTTGTGCTTTATGATGGTCGTACTGGAGAGCCTTTTGATCGTCCGGTGACGGTGGGGTATATTTATATGTTGAAATTGCATCACCTTGTTGATGATAAGATTCATGCGCGTTCGATTGGTCCGTATTCACTTGTTACACAGCAGCCATTAGGTGGTAAGGCACAATTTGGTGGTCAGCGTTTTGGTGAAATGGAGGTTTGGGCACTTGAAGCTTACGGTGCAGCATATACTTTGCAGGAGATGCTGACAGTGAAATCGGATGATGTGGCTGGTCGAACAAAAGTTTATGAGGCGATTGTGCGCGGTGACGATACATTTGAGGCAGGTATACCCGAGAGCTTTAATGTGTTGGTGAAAGAGATGCGTTCACTTGCTCTTAATGTAGAACTTGATGATGCACGTGAGCTTATCGCACAACGAGTATTGTCTGATACAACAGAACAATAATTTAACGAGCGCAGTGGAAAGAGTGCGCTCTGATTGTTCTGATAGGTTAAATAAAGGAATTGCTATTAAGGTCGTACAGACAGTGTTAAAAAGTAGAAACAGATTTTAAATAAAGTCTGTAATAAAATTGATGAGATATTACAATAGGTTCTAAGAATCTTTGAAGGAGAACGGCATGAACCACGAGGTCATGAATCTTTTCAATCCTCAGGCGCCAGCGCAGACATTTGACTCTATTCGTATTTCAATTGCGAGCCCTGAGAAGATTTTGTCTTGGTCGTATGGTGAGATCAAGAAGCCTGAGACTATTAATTATAGGACTTTTAAGCCAGAGCGTGATGGTCTTTTCTGTGCACGTATATTTGGCCCGATTAAAGACTACGAATGTCTATGCGGTAAATATAAACGCATGAAATATAAGGGCATTATCTGTGAAAAATGTGGTGTAGAGGTTACTCTTTCGCGTGTACGTCGTGAGCGTATGGGACACATTGAACTTGCAGCACCTGTCGCTCATATTTGGTTCCTTAAATCATTACCAGGTCGCATTTCCACACTTTTAGATTTGACTTTGAAAGATATTGAACGGGTTCTCTATTTTGAGAATTATATTGTAACGGAATCAGGGTTGACATCCCTTAAGCTTCATCAGCTTCTTTCTGAAGAAGAGTATATGCTTGCTATTGATGAGTTCGGGGAAGATCAGTTTACAGCTATGATTGGTGCTGAGGCTATTTACGAACTTCTAGCTGGTATGGAGTTGGAGAAAATTGCTAATGATTTGCGTGTCGAATTGTCTGAGACAACTTCGGAATTAAAGCAGAAA
The DNA here is from genome assembly GCF_009936175.1 of Bartonella quintana. NCBI lineage: Bacteria > Pseudomonadati > Pseudomonadota > Alphaproteobacteria > Hyphomicrobiales > Bartonellaceae > Bartonella > Bartonella quintana. The sequence continues at coordinate 688,897 of NZ_AP019773.1, forward strand.
AAACTGATTAAACGGCTTAAGATTGTTGAGAATTTCCTTGAATCTGGCAATAGACCGGAGTGGATGATTATGAAAACGATTCCGGTTATTCCACCGGATTTACGTCCATTGGTTCCACTTGATGGTGGTCGTTTTGCTACGTCCGATTTGAACGATCTTTATCGGCGGGTTATAAATCGTAATAACCGGTTGAAACGACTGATTGAGTTGCGTGCTCCTGGGATTATTGTTCGCAATGAAAAACGTATGGTGCAAGAAGCTGTTGATGCATTATTTGATAACGGCCGGCGTGGGCGTGTGATTACTGGAGCCAATAAGCGTCCGCTAAAATCTCTTTCAGACATGCTAAAGGGTAAGCAAGGGCGTTTCCGTCAAAACTTACTTGGAAAACGTGTTGATTACTCAGGGCGTTCTGTTATTGTGACAGGTCCTGAATTAAAATTACATCAGTGTGGTCTTCCCAAAAAAATGGCTCTCGAATTATTTAAGCCATTTATTTATGCACGGCTTGATGCGAAGGGATATTCATCAACTGTAAAACAGGCAAAAAAGCTTGTTGAGAAAGAGCATCCAGAAGTTTGGGATATCTTGGATGAGGTTATTCGTGAACATCCTGTTTTGCTGAATCGTGCGCCGACATTGCACCGTTTGGGGATTCAAGCCTTTGAGCCTATTTTGATTGAGGGAAAAGCTATACAGCTTCATCCATTGGTGTGTACTGCTTTTAATGCGGATTTTGATGGTGATCAGATGGCGGTTCACGTTCCGCTTTCTCTTGAAGCACAGCTTGAAGCGCGTGTTTTAATGATGTCGACCAATAATATTCTTCATCCAGCCAATGGTGCGCCAATCATTGTTCCGTCACAGGATATGGTTCTTGGTCTTTACTATCTTTCGATTGTTTCTGAAAAAGAACCAGGTGAGGGGATGGCTTTTTCTGATATGGGTGAGCTCCATCATGCTCTGGAAAATAAGGTTGTAACTCTTCACACGAAAATCAAAGGCCGTGTTAAAAATATCGATAAGGACGGAAAAGAAGTTGCTAAACTTTATGATACAACACCTGGTCGTTTGATTATTGGTGAGCTTTTACCAAAAAACCCGAATATCTCCTTTGATATTGTTAATCAAGAAATGACTAAAAAGAACATTTCTAAAATGATTGATCAGGTTTATCGACACTGTGGGCAAAAAGAGACGGTTATTTTCTGTGACCGTATTATGCAGCTTGGCTTTTCTCATGCTTGTCGTGCGGGAATTTCATTTGGTAAGGATGATATGGTTATCCCTGATAGCAAGTTACGTTTGGTTGCAGAAACGGAAGCTTTGGCTAAAGAGTATGAACAGCAATATAATGATGGTCTGATTACACAAGGTGAAAAATATAACAAAGTTGTAGATGCTTGGGGGAAATGTACGGATCGCGTTGCAGATGAAATGATGAAACGTATTCAGGCTGTCGAATTTGATCCTAAAACAGGTCGTCAGCGGCCAATGAATTCGATCTATATGATGTCGCATTCCGGTGCGCGTGGTTCTGCTAACCAGATGAAACAGTTGGCTGGTATGCGTGGGTTAATGGCAAAACCATCAGGTGAAATTATTGAAACACCAATCATTTCAAACTTTAAGGAAGGCCTAACTGTTAATGAGTACTTTAACTCCACTCACGGTGCACGTAAAGGTCTTGCTGATACTGCATTAAAAACTGCCAACTCTGGTTATCTAACACGGCGTCTTGTTGATGTTGCACAGGATGCTATTATTTCAGCAGTTGATTGTGGTACTGCAAAGGGTCTTACCATGCAGCCAATTGTTGATGCAGGACAAATTGTTGCGTCTCTTGGGCAACGAATTCTTGGTCGCACAGCGCTTGTTGATATTCTGCATCCAGTTTCTGGAGAGGTTATTGTTGAAGGTGGTGTGATGATTGAGGAGACTGATGTTGCTAAAATTGAAGAAGCCGGAATCCAGTCTGTTCAAATCCGCTCTGCTTTGACATGTGAAACGCGCCTTGGTGTTTGTGCCAAATGCTATGGTCGTGATTTGGCGCGTGGGACACCGGTTAATCAGGGTGAGGCCGTTGGTGTTATTGCCGCTCAGTCAATTGGTGAACCAGGAACTCAGCTTACTATGCGTACTTTCCACTTGGGGGGAACGGCGCAGGTTGTGGATTCGTCTCATTTAGAAGCATCTTATGAAGGTACAGTAGAGATTCGTAATCGCAATGTGGTTCATAATTCTGAAGGCCATTTAGTGGTTATGGGACGTAATATGGTTATCCTTATCAAGGATGGATCCGGAAAAGAGCGGGTTGTGCATCGTATTAGCTATGGTGCGCGTATTTTTGTTGATGATGGTGATGTTGTTAAATGTGGTCAACGTATTGCAGAATGGGATCCCTATACGCGTCCAATTCTTACTGAAGTTGAGGGGTATGTAGGTTTTGAAGACATGATTGATGGTTTATCAGTGACTGAAACGGCTGATGAATCTACGGGTATTACGAAGCGTTTAGTGATTGATTGGCGTGCTAATCCACGTGGTGCTGATCTAAAACCAGCCATTATCATCCATGCAGACAAGAAAGGTGAAGCCATTGCCAAATATAAGGGAGGTGAAGCCCGTTATATGATGTCAGTGGATACTATTCTTTCTGTTGAGCCTGGTGCCCATGTTAAGGCAGGTGATGTTATTGCTCGCTTGCCAATGGAAAGTGCTAAAACAAAAGATATTACAGGTGGTCTTCCACGTGTGGCTGAGCTTTTTGAAGCGCGGCGTCCGAAAGATCATGCTATTATTGCCGAAGTTAGTGGTACAATTCAATTTGGTCGTGGTTATAAAAATAAGCGTCGTATTATCATTGAACCAAATGATGAAACTCTCGAACCAGTAGAATATTTGATTCCAAAGGGCAAGTTGTTTCACTTCCAAGAAGGCGACCAAATTGAAAAAGGGGATTATATCCTTGATGGTAATCCAGCTCCTCATGATATCTTGGCGATTAAGGGTGTTGAAGCTTTGGCATCTTATCTTGTTAATGAAATTCAGGAAGTTTATCGTTTGCAGGGCGTTTTAATTAATGACAAGCACATTGAAGTGATTGTTCGTCAAATGTTGCAAAAAGTTGAAATTACTGAATCTGGAGATTCTGGTTATATTCCAGGTGATCATGTTGACCGTATTGAATTAGATGAAATCAATGATAATTTAATTGCCGAAGGGAAAAGACCTGCTTCTGGTAATCCTATCCTGCTTGGGATTACAAAAGCATCTCTTCAAACACCATCCTTTATTTCAGCAGCATCGTTTCAGGAAACAACTCGAGTGCTTACTGAAGCAGCAGTTTCCGGAAAGATTGATACTTTGCAAGGTCTTAAGGAGAATGTTATTGTTGGTCGTCTTATTCCTGCGGGTACAGGTGGTACGATTGCTCAAATTCGTCGTATTGCTGCAGTTCGTGACAATTTGATCGTTGATGAACGGCGCAAATCTAGTGATAGCCAAGTGGCTAAGATTATGTTAACAAATATGACAACCGGAGCAACTGCTGAGTAATTTGAATGCGTGCCAGCAGCGATATAAAAGCGCCTGAATAGAGAATTCAGGTGTTTTTTTTAGATCTTAAAATGCAAAAATAGTGTATTTTTCTGACAAATATGACTGTAAAAACGGTAGGGTGATAGTCGTTTCGAGCACTTTTGAAGCTCATTTTGCTTGTAATGTTTTCTTATGTGATAGCAGCCTTATCTTATCTATTGTTTAATTTATAAAGTTTCTCATGGATAGCAATCAGGTAGAAATTTATCTTCGAGACATTCCAGATCGAAAGATGCTTAAGATAGATATGATTGAGTGCCATGTGTTGAGGAAAAAGGATAGATTATCTGAAAATAAGGTGACTGTTATTTTTGAATAGCTTTAGAAAAATTTTTGATGGTTCTTTGTCTATAAAGATTGAAGAGGTATTATAACGAACGATCAAAAATCTTTCCTGTAATTCGAAAAGTAATCGATTTTCTGCTGTACAATGGTTGCATGATTGGAGAACTTTGTCTTTCCTTATATGAAACGCAGGAAAGCAGAGGATAAAATGCTAACTAAAGTTTTATAAAAGACAGATACATTTCTGATAACAGAATGATAGAATGTACGGATATTATTCAAGTGATGAATTGACACGGGAATTTTTAATAACAGCTCGGACTTTATATTATTGTGAAGAAGAAGGGGTGCTTGTACCTTTCCGCCTTGGGGACGTGCGGTTTTATGCGCCAACGGATCATCATAAATTAAAAACAGATACTACGTGCTAAAAGAGTTAAATTTTCTTTTTCTGAAATATCCGATATGTTGAACATGATTGGAAAACCATTGGATAATGAGAAAAAGCTTAAGGAATTAATTGCAGGGATTAATAAAAAATAAGCTAATTTACAACAGATGCAGGCCGATATCGGTGATCTTCTGCATGATTTAGAACGCACCGAGGAGACTTTTTTAAGAGTTTAGCTGAATTGGGAGTCAATCGTTGATGTTAAAATATATTTCATTCACTCATTTCCGATGATGGTCTTCTTAAAAGAGAGAGGCTGTATTGTTTTCTAATGATAAGCATTGAAGGCATAGAATCTGTAAGTCATTCGGGAATGAGAAGCCTGAATAAAAAGGACTGCGAAGTTTTTTGCAAAACATTGGCGTTGAATAAGAAAGCAATAATGTTCAAACTTATTTTTCAAAAAGAAAGTAAAACCGATGGTGGATTTTCCTATTGATATTTTTCAATCTATTTTGTCGCGAAAGTCAATTCGCGCTTTTACGGATCAGCCAGTTACACGGGAAACGATTAGAGAAGTTTTAAGACTTGCAGCACGTGCGCCATCTGGAACAAATCTCCAACCGTGGCAAGTGATTGTTCTGACGGGAAATGTATTACAGCAAATAGGACAAGAACTCTCACAACTTGTGCTATCAGGAGTAAAAGGAGAACGTGAATATCATTATTATCCACGTCAATGGCGTGAGCCTTATATTTCTCGCCGTCGAAAAGTTGGTTTAGATCTTTATAAGAGTCTTGGAATCCAAAAAGGTGATCAGGAAAAAATGCTTCATCAGAAGGCACGAAATTTTTTATTTTTTGGTGCACCTGTAGGACTCTTATTTACAATAGATCATGACATGGAAATGGGAAGCTGGCTTGATTTAGGCATGTTTATGCAAACCATTATGTTAGCAGCGCGGGGGTTTGGATTAGATACATGTCCCCAAGCTGCTTTTGCTGACTATCATAAACAAATTCGGACATTTTTATCTGTGCCTTCTGATCGGCGTATTATCTGTGGTATGGCACTTGGTTATCGCGACGTAAACGCACCTGAAAACAATTTTGAAACTGAACGCGAACCAATCGAGAATTTTGTACGTTTTATTGAATCCTGTTCATAGAATATTTTTATGTAATTGAGCGTAAGATTTTCAGAACTTAAGATATTATCAAAATATTAGTGGGAATCTTTCATTTTTATTGAATTTTAACATTGCATGTTAATATTTATTTTACTACGTTTCCAGTATTAAGAGAATGATGATTGTTCCGAAATCTTGGGGATTATTATTGATTTTTTTTGAAGGTTAGCTATGGAAAGCGCTATAGAAGTGAAGTGTTGGATGGTAGCAAGACGAGCGACATTCGTGTTTAGTGCTGTCATTTTTTTAGCTTATCTCACAATCTGATTTTAAATGAGACAAAGGCGATAAAAAGGCTTATACTCGAAGTTGGTATTTAATTTTGAGGTGATGAGTGTTTTTATCCGTTTTTGAACTTTTTAAAATTGGTATTGGTCCTTCCAGTTCGCATACAATGGGGCCGATGACTGCTGCTAATATGTTTTTGCAAGAGATTATTGCACGGGATTTTTTTCGGTCATCTTATGCTGGAGTTTCTCATATACGTGTATATCTTTATGGTTCATTGGCTTTCACGGGAATTGGCCATGCTACAGATAGAGCTATTGTATTAGGACTTTTGGGAGAAGGGGCCTCTACTGTGGATCCTGATAAAATGGGGATGTTGTTAGAAAAGGTTAAACGGGAAAAAAAAGTACAACCGGAAGGCCATCCCGCTTATCAGTTTAATTCGCATAGAGATCTTATTTTTGAACGAAAGACAGTCTTGCCTGGACATCCTAATGGGCTTGCATTTGAGGGGCTTGATGCTGATGGAAATGTTCTTTTACGGCAGATTTATTATTCTATTGGCGGTGGTTTTGTTGTGACTGAGGATGAATTAAGCCGTATGAATGGCAACACACAACCAGAAACATCTAAGGTGCCATATCCTTTTGATTCTGCGAGTAAAATGTTATTAATGGCTGAAAAGTCAGGACTTTCAATTGCTGAAATGAAGCGTTTTAACGAAGAAACAAAGATGGAGCGTTCTGCTCTTGATACTGGGCTTGATGAAATTTTTTCAGCTATGATAAATTGTATTGATAGAGGGCTTTCACAAGAAGGTGAGTTGCCGGGCGGATTGCGCGTTCCAAGGCGTGCTAAAAAATTGCACGATAAGCTTTTGGAAAATCGCAAAAAGAATCGAAATCACCCTATCTGGGCAAATGACTGGCTTTCTGTGTACGCTATAGCGGTGAATGAGGAAAATGCAGCAGGTGGTCGTGTTGTTACTGCACCCACGAATGGCGCAGCTGGTATTGTGCCTGCAGTTTTGCGTTATTATCTTCAATTTAATGATGGTTCAGATCGAGAGGGAATACATAATTTTTTATTGACAGCAGCAGCTATTGGTGGTGTCATTAAACACAATGCTTCTATTTCTGGTGCAGAAGTTGGTTGTCAAGGGGAAGTTGGAACGGCATCTTCAATGGCAGCCGCAGGGTTGACTGCAGCGTTGGGTGGTACACCGGCTCAAATTGAAAATGCCGCGGAGATTGCACTTGAGCATCATTTGGGAATGACATGTGATCCAGTTGCAGGTCTTGTACAGGTTCCTTGTATTGAGCGCAACGCAATGGGTGCTGTTAAGGCGGTGACTGCTTCTTCTCTTGCGTTGCATGGTAATGGAAGACATTTTGTTTCTCTTGATGCTTGTATAGAAACAATGCGCCAGACCGGATATGATATGAGTGAACGCTATAAAGAAACGAGTAAAGGTGGCCTCGCAGTCAATGCAATATCCTGTTAAAATGCGCAACAATATTTTAATCTGATAAATTTCTTACAGCTTGTTTATTGATAAAAGAGTTGCACTTTAAAATTGCTTTGTGTGTTGAAAAGAATACAAGTTTAGAAAAGGACTTAGGTGATTTTGCGTAACATCTATGTCACGTGGGTGCCTTTATGAGTTATTGAAGAGGATTTTCCTCATTGAGTTACGCACAGCAATACCCAATAAGAAGAGTTTGCATATAATAGGGAAGCCAACTTTTTTCTTATGAAAAGGTATCAAGAGTAATCTTTGATATTAGATCCAAAAGTGAGCTAATATCTGGTATTTTCGACGTATTTTTTGGAAGATTTTATTGAGAAGCTGAAAACGCTTACTCAGAGAGTTGAATAGAAACTTGCAGTACATCTTGCAGTACATTTTATAAATTTAAGGAAGACGTGTGTCTGCAAAAGGATTTGTTAAGATGGTAGACAATACTGGGCATAAAGGCTCTTTAGCAAAATAACTCTTACGGAAATTGCTTATAGAGTTAACCATTTGTTGCACCTAGACAAATTTGAATAGGCACACTATCGGTTTGGCTTGTAACGCGTAAATGAATACGTACAGGAGGCATTGCGAGACGGCGATTCCGTGCTGTTTGACAAATGAGAAGGTTAATAAGAGACTGCGTATCTAGAGCAGAAGGAGTATACTTTAGGCCAGCAAGTTTTGTTGCAGCATTATGGAGGGAACGCAATGAGAGGAGAGATGATTGCTTCAATAATTTTTCTTTTCCAGTAGATGAAGCAAGAGCATTATGTGTCATGATATTATCCTTAACGCAGAATTCAAAAACTTTTAATGAGCTACTACAGTATAGCAGTTAAAATTTGCTTTCTTTAACGTAGAACAAGCATTAAATGCAGCTTTTTTTGATTGAAAGCCTATAAATCGTGCACGGTAATAGCGATGTCCACTTTTTTCAAAGAGTTGCATATGTGAAGATGCATGCTTTAAAGCGGAATAGGCTGTGTTTTTTGCTTTTAAAAGCAAAGTCTTTGCTTGTTCTTTACTAGGAAGAGAACCAATTTGGATGGCCCATCCAGCGTTTGTAGGCAAAGAGGCCGTAACAATTTTATCAGTTCTAACGGGTGGAACTTTTTGAGGGTTAGGGATTGGTATAATTGCTTGGTTTACAGCGGCTATTGCTATATTAAAATCTTTAGGTTGTTCTGCAAATGCTGTCAATATAGTAGAAATTTCATCATCGGAATCTGTGGGATCAGCTTTAACGGTGGGTATAGGAATATTGGCGCCGGTGGGTAAGTTATAGTGTGCAGAAGCCATTAAACGTCCATCATTTTTCATGCTGTTTGCTTTGGGTAAATATTGGCTCAATAAGTTGGCCATGTGTCTATCGCGTGCGGTAGACGATTTACCTCCCATAACGACAGCGACGAGAGAGCGTCCTTCAATACGCATCGAAGTTGCTAAATTAGAACCTGACATTTGTGTGTAACCTGTCTTGATTCCATCGACGCCCTTCATTGTTTTGAGCAATTTATTGTGGCTTTTAACGGTATGTCCACGAAAAACAAAACTTTTTATTTTGAACAATTTATACTGTTGTGGAAAATGTTTGCGTAGGGCTAATGATAAAGTGGCCATGTCTCTTGCTGTAGAATAATTGCGCAAATCCGGGAGTCCTGAAGCATTTGCGAAATGTGTATTTGTCATACCAAGTTTGCGAGCTTTAGCTGTCATCATTCGTGCGAATTTTTTTTCATTGCCACCAAGATATTCAGCAATTGCAGTAGCAACATCATTTGCTGATCTTGTAATGAGTGCTTTAGCAGCTTCTTGTGCAGAAATTGTTTGGCCTGCTTTAAGTCCAAGTTTTGTTGGTGGGCGTGCTGCTGCATTACGTGAGACAGGGATTGGCGTATTTGGTGTTACACGGCGCATATGCATAGCTTGAAAGAGCATGTAAAGCGTCATCATTTTTGTTAAAGAAGCAGGGTAACGCTTCAAAGTTGCATTGGCTTGAAATAAGGTTTTTCCTGTATTTGCATCTATAACGATAGCAGCATACTTATCAGGATAGACTTCTTGAGGAGTAGCTGATGCGCAAAAGCAAGAAAGAGCTAAAACAATAAAAGCAATTGCTACTTTTTTATAGCAATGCACAATTTTTGGGCAGTTAATATACACTTGCAGTATCCTATTTCTCCATTTATTCTGAAACTTCTGTAAAACTCTTTTTTGCTGCAACTTTTTGATACAATTTAGACGAATGGTATTACTAATTTATTTACAAAAAGCATTTTGGGAATTTGCATATTTGACCTAATTCTAACCATAAAAGAAAGTTTTCTTCTTCTTTACACACACAGCTGTTGCGCTAGCTATGAAAAGACTTAAGAATAAAAGGTTTGTTGCACGGGAGATGATGATGCTACAGAAGCTAATGACAAATCCTATACTCCATATTATGCAAAATGAAAAGGGCAAGAATTGGGATGAAAGCAGGCACGATGCTGTTATAATACCTAAAATGAGATCAAAACTTCAAAAGCCTAAGCTATATCGTGTGTTTTTATTTAATGATGATTATACACCTATGGATTTTGTTGTTTTTGTTTTGAAAAACTTTTTTAAAAAACGTTTCGAAGACGCAACGCATATTATGTTAAATGTTCATCAGAATGGTGTAGGTGAATGCGGAATTTATAGCTATGAAGTAGCTGAAATGAAAGTAATACAAGTTAGGGAGTGCGCACGTCAAAATGAACATCCATTACAATGTGTAATGGAATGGAAGTGAGGGGTTATGCCATCTTTTACACCTAGTCTTGAAGAGGTTTTGCATCGCGCATTAACAATTGCTACTCAAGCGCGACATGAATATGCAACATTAGAGCATCTTCTCCTTGCTCTGCTAGATGATGCTGATGCAAATTCAGTTATTCGCGCTTGTCAAGTGGATGTGGAAGAATTGCGAGAGCGCTTAACCAGCTATATCCAGTCAGAATTGGATGCGCAGATTAGAGCTAATGAAGATACGAAACCAACAACATTTTTCCAGCGTGTTATCCAACGTGCAGTGATTCATGCTCAGTCAGCTGGAAAAGACGAAGTGTCGGGGGCAAACGTTCTGGTTGCAATTTTTTCTGAACGTGAAAGTCATGCAGCATATTTCCTTCAAGAGATGGGGATGACACGCTATGATGTTGTGCGTTTTATTTCACATAGTATCACGCGTGATGATGGATTATCTATGTTACTTGAGGATCTTGAAGAACAACTGGATCAGCAGATATCAGACAATGGTGAAAATGTAACAAGTGCACTGACTGCTTATTGTGTTGATCTTAATTGTAAAGCACGCAATGGAAAAGTTGATTTATTAATTGGTCGTGAAGCGGAAATTTCACGCATGATTCAGGTTTTATGTCGAAGATCAAAAAACAATCCGCTTTTGGTTGGTGATCCAGGGGTTGGAAAAACAGCTATAGTTGAGGGTTTGGCGAAACGTATTGTTGATAGACAAGTACCTGAAATTTTATCAAACGCAACGATATTTTCCCTTGATATGGGAGGGCTTGTTGCTGGTACACGCTATCGCGGTGATTTTGAAGAACGGTTAAAGCAAATTATTAAAGAATTTGAGCAATATCCAGATGGTGTTTTATTTATTGATGAAATTCATACGTTGATTGGAGCAGGGGCTACATTGGGGGGGAATATGGATGCAGCAAATCTTTTAAAACCTGCATTATCCTCTGGAACTATTCGATGTATTGGTTCGACGATTTACAGGGAGTACCGCAGAATTTTTGAACAAGATCGAGCTTTAGAACGTCGTTTCCAGAAGATTGATATTAGCGAGCCTTCTGTTGTTGATGCGATTAAGATTTTGCAAGGACTAAAGCCTTATTTTGAAGATTTCCACCAAATTAGATATACTGATGAGGCGATGAAGGCATCCGTAGAATTATCTTCACGTTATATGATTGATCGCAGGTTACCTGATAAAGCAATTGATGTTGTTGATGAAAGTGGTGCGGCGCAAAAGCTTTTGCCAAAAAAACAACGAAAAAAGAGTATAGGTGTCAAAGAAATTGAAGCCACTGTTGCCGCTATGGCAAGAATTCCGCCAAAGACAGTTTCTAGCAATGACCAGAAGATGCTTAGCAAGCTTGAAAGAGAGCTCAAGCATGTTGTTTATGGACAAGATCAGGCAATTTCAGCATTAGTATCGTCAATTAAATTAGCGCGAGCAGGACTGCGCGAATCAGATAAACCAATAGGAAGTTATTTATTTTCAGGACCAACAGGTGTAGGAAAAACTGAAGTTGCAAAACAGCTTGCATCTTCGTTAGGAATTGAACTGTTACGTTTTGATATGTCAGAATATATGGAACGTCATACAGTGGCACGCCTAATTGGTGCTCCTCCAGGTTACATAGGGTTTGATCAAGGAGGTCTTCTTACAGATGCTGTTGATCAGAGGCCTCATGCAGTTTTATTGCTGGATGAGATTGAGAAAGCGCATCCAGAGTTATTTAATATTTTATTGCAGGTAATGGATTATGGGAAGTTAACAGACCATAATGGCAAAAAAATTGATTTCCGCAATATCATTTTAATTATGACAACCAATGCTGGTGCTTCAGATATGGCAAAGTCAGCTATCGGATTTGGCAATGTGCAACGTGATGGTGATGATATAGAAACAATCAACCGTTTGTTTACACCGGAATTTCGTAATCGGTTAGATGCGATCATTCCGTTTGCCCCTTTATCTCAGTTAATCATTAATCAGATTGTGCAAAAGTTTATTTTTCAGCTTGAAGCACAATTGGCTGATCGGAGAATTTGTTTTGAATTAAGTCCTTCTGCAATGGTTTGGCTTGGTAATAAAGGATATGATTCTCAGATGGGTGCACGCCCATTGGGTCGTATTATACAAGAACATATTAAGAAGCCATTGGCTGATGAAATTTTATTTGGAAAGTTGCGCAATGGTGGCATGGTTCGCGTATTAACTCACAAACCAAGTGGAGAAAAAGAGAAGCTGCAGTTAAAAATTTCATCTTCCGATGTATCTGTTAATTTAAAGAACAGCAAAACGGCACGTTTTACAAAAAAACAGGTGGGAAAAAAAAGCTCAGCAACTTAAGAGTACTTTAAAGAGCAGCTCGGATTTTTTTTGCGTTCTCTTCAAGTATTTCTGTAGGCGTTATAATATTATTATGGGGGGTAAGCTCTATTCCTTCCATACGTGGAATAACATGGAAATGGAGATGATAAACGGTTTGTTGGCTAGCAGCTTCATTAAATTGCATGACTGTTACACCATCTGCTTGAAAGGCTTTTTTGACGGCATTGGCGATTTTTTGGACAACTTTTATAACTGGAAATAATGTTTCAGTATCTGCATCTAGTAGGTTTCTAGAGCCTTTGCGGGGAATAACCAATGTATGGCCTGGTGCTTGTGGCATGATATCCATAAATGCAATGACATCATCGTCTTCATACACACGAACAGAAGAGATTTCATTACGAATTAATTTAGCAAAAATATTGTTATTATCATAAGCTTGTTTCATACAAATATTTCCTTTTAGTCATTTTGATTCAGAGTCTTAATTTCAAAATAAAAAAGGCTAGTGGAATATTCGTCAAGGAGTTTTTTTACATTCAGTTTTCGCTTTTGGTAGGTGCATCTCCATGGATAAAGATTTAGGTTTCTATGATGGCTTCAACTTCTACTGGAACGTTCATAGGAAGAGAGGCAACACCAATAGCAGAACGGGCATGTTTTCCAGCTTCACCAAGGATATTAACGAAGAGATCAGAAGCTCCATTGGCAACAAAAGAAATATCGGTAAAATGAGGGTCTACAGCAACAAAAACAGTGATTTTTACTACACGTTTTATTTTATTTAAATCCCCCAAAGCTGCCTTGATTTGTGCGAGGATGTTAATAACACAAACTTCGGCTGATTTTTTTGCTTGTTCGGCGTTCACGGTTGCACCAACTTTACCAATTGCTATTGGTTTTCCATCGAAAAGAGGAAGTTGTCCGGAGATGAAGAGTTGCTTGCCGCTTTGTGAAACTGTTGCATAATTGGCAATGGGTTGTGTTGCTTCAGGAAGAGTGATTCCGAAATTTTTGAGATGGCTTTCAATCGCATTGATCATAATTTAAACTCCATAGCTATTCTATAATACATCCACTGCATAAACTATTTTTCGATTTAAGGAAATGTGTGGTTAATTAAGAAGTTAGCCTTTTTTGCCTTATTGTATGATGCTATGCAATGGGGATAGAATTGGAAGTTGGGAATGAACAAATCATTATTTGTAATAGCTTTATATGTTACTTTTTTATGTACTGTGAGAGCAGAGGAGTCTATTTTCGTTGCACCTCATCGCGCTGTTTATGATTTTCGGCTTGATAGCACTTCTCATGAAATGGCGATTTTAGGGATGTCTGGGCGGATGGTTTATGAGCTTACTGGTTCAGTGTGCCAGGGCTATACTACACGTTTTCGGTTTATCAACCGTATTCATATTGAAGATATGCCGATGCGTTTAACTGATCAACAGACGACGAGTTATGAAACTGGTGATAGCCGTATATTTCATTTTAGCGTTAAAGATCAAGTTGGGCAAGAGGTTGCGCATCGTACCGAAGGATTAGCTGAACGGACTCAAGACGGAATTATAGTAAAACTGAAAAAGCCAAAGGGGAAGGAATATAAGCTTGCAATGGCTGAGTTTCCAATTATGCAACTGAAGAGTATTATCCGGCATGCAAAAGCAGGTCGTCACTTCTATCACACTACCGTATTTGATGGAACAGAGAAAGCAGACAAAATCATAAAAGAAAGTGTCATTATTGGGGAAAAGAAGATGCAATTATCTGATGATGAAACAGAAAAGTTAGGAAAATTGGATGAGGAGGGGTATTGGCCCGTTACGATTTCTTATTTTGATGATGTAGAAAAGAAAGATGGCTTGCCTGTTTATCGTACCAGCTTTCTCTTACATGAAAATGGTATCATGCGCAATCTTCATGTAGATTATGGAACTTTTGCAGTGCGTGCAAAATTGAACAGTCTTGAATTTCTTGATGGTGAAAAAAGTCTTGATCAATGCAAACATTAAATGATTGCATAAAATGACTTGAAAAAGAATCAAATATTAGTATGTTTATCTCACTTCACACGCGGATTTTGGGTGTTTGCAAGAGAAATCTAGCAGATGTCCGCCGGTAGTAGGTTCTCCTACTTTTTTTCGCGGAGGTTGAACCGGAAAGGATAAACTATGGCACTACCAGATTTTACTATGCACCAGCTTTTAGAAGCAGGTGTACACTTTGGTCACCAGACTCATCGCTGGAATCCGAAGATGATTCGCTATATTTATGGTCAGCGTAATAATATTCATATTATTGATCTTGCTCAAACTGTTCCACTTTTACACCAAGCACTTAAACTTGTTTCAGATACGGTTGCGCGGGGTGGTCGCATTCTCTTTGTTGGGACTAAGCGGCAGGCATCTGACATTATTGCGGATGCAGCGAATCGTTCGGCACAATATTATGTTAATGCGCGTTGGCTCGGGGGCATGCTGACAAACTGGAAAACAATTTCCAATTCGATACATCGTTTGCGTAAGCTTGATAAAATTCTTGCTACTGAAACACAAGGCTTTACCAAAAAAGAACGTTTAAATCTCGAACGCGATCGTGAAAAGCTTAACCGTGCGCTTGGTGGCATTAAGGATATGGGGTCTGTTCCAGATCTTATATTCATCATCGATACCAATAAAGAAAATATTGCTATCCAAGAAGCGAAACGTCTAGGTATTCCTGTTATTGCTATTATTGATACCAATTGCAATCCTGATAACGTCGATCATCCGATTCCAGGTAATGACGATGCTTCGCGGGCAATTTCTCTTTATTGTGATCTTTTTGCCCGTGCAGCTCTTGATGGTATTGCTCGTCAGCAAGGTGCAATGGGTATCGATTTAGGAGCTCAAGCTGATGCGCCTGTGAAACCTATTTTGGAAAATACGATTCCAGTTTCTGAATAGTAATTTAAAAAACGCTTACTTAGGGCACTTATTTTCTAAAGGAGAGGTTATGGGCGTGCACAGGATTTTCTTCTTGCGCGCTTTCCCCCATTACAGAACAAAGAGGCAAATATGAGCATTACTGCTGCACAAGTAAAAGAACTTCGAGAATTGTCAGGCGCTGGTATGATGGACTGTAAGGCAGCTCTGGCAGACACTAATGGTGACATGGAAGCTGCTGTTGATTGGCTTCGTAAAAAAGGGATAGCCAAAGCAGATAAAAAAGCTGGTCGTACGGCGGCTGAGGGACTCATTGGAATTGTATCAAAAGATACAAGCGCGGTTTTGGTTGAAATTAATTCTGAAACAGATTTTGTTGCACGTAATGACCTATTTCAAGACATTGTACGCAATGTGGCAACAGCTGCTTTGGATACACAGGGTACTGTTGAATCTGTTTCCGCATCTTTCTACCCTGGTTCTGAGAAGACTGTTGAGGCAACAATTAAAGATGCGATTAGTACAATTGGCGAAAATATGACATTTCGTCGTTCTGCTAAATTGTCTGTTAAAGATGGTGTTGTTGCTACTTATATACATAGTAAGGTGGCTGAGGGGCTTGGAAAGCTTGGTGTTTTGGTTGCTGTTGAAACGGCTGGTAATAAGGAGGCTGCTGCTGTTTTTGGTCGGCAGGTTGCGATGCATATTGCTGCAACCAATCCATTAGCGCTAACAGCGGAGGATGTTGATAGCGGTGCTGTTGAACGTGAAAAAGCAATTTTTTCAGATCAAGCACGTCAATCAGGAAAGCCTGAAAATATCATTGAAAAAATGGTGGAAGGGCGTCTGCGTAAGTTTTTCGAAGAGGTTGTTTTGCTTTCTCAGGCTTTTGTTATGAATCCTGATATTACTGTTGAAGCAGCTTTAAAGGATGCTGAAAAATCGATTGGTGCGCCGGCAAGAATCACAGGTTTTATTCGTTTTGCACTGGGTGAAGGTGTGGAAAAAAAGGAATCTAATTTTGCTGCAGAGGTTGCGGCTGCTGCGAAAGGGTAGCTATTGTAAAACTATTGATTAGAGATTTAAAATCGTACCATTGATTATAAAATCACTGATATAAATTAAAATGTGATTATTAAGAGGGCGTCACATAATAAAGTGGTGCCCTTAGTGGTGTCGAAAGCAAAAAGTAAATGTACTTTTTGGGAGATTATCAATGACATTAGCGGTTCAGTATAAACGTATTCTTTTAAAGGTTTCTGGTGAAGCCCTTATGGGGGGGCAGAGCTTTGGAATTGATGTTTTTGTTGCAGACCGTATCGCTACTGATATTGCTGAAGTGCGAGCAATGGGGGTAGAGGTTGCTATCGTTATAGGTGGGGGCAATATTTTTCGTGGAGTCGCCGTTGCTTCTCATGGTGGGGATCGTGTGACAGGGGATCATATGGGAATGCTTGCAACTGCTATTAATTCGTTAGCGTTGCGAACATCATTGACAAAATTAGGGGTTGAAACGGTTGTATTGTCTGCGGTTGCTATGCCACAAATTTGTGAGAGTTTTTCACAGCGTAAAGCAATAGGTTATATGAATCAAGGAAAGGTCGTTATTTTTGCAGGCGGTACTGGTAATCCATTTTTTACCACTGATTCTGCTGCTACTTTACGTGCAGCAGAAATTGGTGCAGATGTTCTCCTGAAAGGAACACAAGTAGATGGTATTTATTCTGCAGATCCAAAGATAGATCCTACGGCTAAGCGTTTTGATCAATTAACACATGTCGAGATTTTGCAATGGGGGTTATCTGTTATGGATACAACAGCGGTCACTTTAGCGCGCGAGAACAATGTACCGATCATTGTATACTCTATTCATGAAAAAGGCGGTTTGGCTAAGGTATTGAATGGAACAGGACGGTTTACAATGGTATCGGAATGAAGGTAATCTTCAAGGCGTAATTATAGGAGACAGAAATATGAATGTTCTATCGATTATGGATGATCTGAAGCGTCGCATGGATGGTGCTATTTCGGCTTTTCAACATGAATTGGGTGGCTTGCGGACTGGACGAGCATCAGCCAGTTTATTAGAGCCATTGACACTTGAGGCTTATGGTTCTGTTGTACATATCAATCAGGTTGCAAATATTTCTGTTCCGGAACCGCGGATGCTTTCAGTATCCGTGTGGGATAAAACGATGGTAGGTGCTGTGGAGCGTGCTATTCGTGATTCTGGCCTTGGTTTAAATCCTATCACTGACGGTGTGAATTTGCGTATTCCATTACCTGAATTGAATGAAGAACGACGTAAAGAACTCGTAAAAATTGCCCATCAATATGCAGAGCAAGCGCGTGTCGCTACTCGTCATGTTCGTCGGGATGGCATGGATAACTTGAAGAAGTTAGAAAAAGAAGGTGAAATTAGTCAAGATGAAGCACATGGTTTGTCCGAGAAAGTTCAAAAACTTACGGATGAAACTATTGCTAATATTGATAAGATTTTAGCTGTGAAAGAATCCGAAATTATGCATGTTTAAGGTGATTTCGTTATCAGAAAAATACTATATCCGTATCGTGTAAGATTGTTCTTATGGAGAGAAGGATGGGTGAAGTGTGCTATTGATAACACGGTATGAAACAAGAAGAGGAGCATTTTGTCGCATTCTATACTGTGTAAGCAAGATTCATTTGCAATGCCGGATGTTTGTTGAATCTTTTTTATTTATGAAGTTATTGCTAGAGCAAATTAACGGGATAATGAAAGTTTTTTCTCACTGTAGTTTTTGTGGAGTCGCATGATAAAGTACTTTCTTATTGAAGGTTTCGAATATTCCACGGCAAATGCTTTTCATTATGAAGGATGTAGTAGGATATAGGATAGGCCAAACGATTGTTGTTTTGCGTAGCACGTTTGTGATGTTTTTTAATTTTTGAGCAGATGATTGATAGTTTGCTAGAAAAATACTTTAATAGCAAATAAATACCAGATTTAAACTTCATAATTCGCACGGAGAGTAAATGGCAGTTTTCTCATTTTTATGGTCAGTGATATAGTGGGGAAAGGTATTTTAGGATTAATCTTGATGTGTAAGTTTTTGAATTCTTTTTTGCTGATTATTGATCTTATGAACGCCATTTTGGTATAGTGAATTACTTATGGTAAATTATCGGTAAAGTTTGCAAGAATGTAAATGTAAAAATGCTGTGGAGCAAAGCTTTTTTCTTGCAGAGGTTTTTGATTTGGGTGTTGTGTTGTCTAATCTTATTTCTCGTATTCTGACGGCTTTTGTTTTTGGTATTATTGCTTTGTGTTTAACATGGATTGGGGGGACTTTATTTTTTTTATTTGTGTGGATCATTGGCGGTTTTATTCTTTACGAATGGATTAGTATTACGAAAGAAAAGTGGCATGTTTCACAAAAAATATTAGCAAGTATTTTTTATTTGGTTTTTGGCTCTTTTTTAGTCTCGGATGTGTCTGCTTCACTAATCTTTTGTATTTTGATAGCTTTGGCAGCATTGTTGGCTATTGGCCCTATGAGAAAGAATGTTTGGGTTTTTTCTGGTTTTTTATACGTATCTTTTCCGGTTGTGGCTTTATGCTTTTTACGGGGGCATGAGACATTAGGATTCTGGGCTGTTATTTTCTTATTTACGATAGTGTGGGGGACAGATATTGCTGGATATTTTAGCGGACGTGCGTGTGGTGGTCCTAAATTAGCACCACAATTTTCCCCTAACAAAACATGGGCGGGGGCAATTGGTGGTACGTTGGTCGGAGTTTTTAGCGGTACATTGGTTGCTTTTCGATTTTTTGACATAAATTTAGCAGTTTTTTTTGTACCATTGCTTGCTTTTGTTTTATCTATTGTTTCGCAAATGAGTGATTTGGGGCAATCATGGCTAAAAAGACAATTTTCTGTTAAAGATTCTAGTTCTTTATTGCCTGGACACGGTGGATTTATGGACCGTATTGATGGGTTGGTGGGGGCTACTTTTCTTCTTTATTTAATAGGTTCATTTATGTCTAATATGGATACACCTTTTAATCTTTTTCGTATGATTTAATGGAGAAGATATCTTGGATTTTTTAAATCATATAATTGCTTTGGGCGATTTGCTTTTGAGAAGTTTGAGTGTTCTTTTCGTCGTTATGATTATCATTTTTATCCATGAGGCTGGGCATTATCTTGTTGGGCGATGGTGCGGCATTAAAGCATCGGTTTTTTCGCTTGGGTTTGGACCACAAATAGTGGGTTACACAGATAGGCATGGCACACAGTGGCGCTTAGCACTTATTCCTTTAGGAGGGTATGTAAAGTTTATTGGAGATGAAGAAGCGGTGAATGTACCTTCATCCCAATCACTTCCAGTTGTTGATGGTTCCTTTGCCAGTGCACATGCTTGGAAAAAAGCAATAACTGTTTTTGCTGGTCCCTTATTCAACGCTCTTTTTACTGTTGTTATTTTAACCTTTTTTTTCTTTATGTATGGCAGGGTAGTCATTGAACCAGTTATTGGTTCTTTGGTAAAAGATTCTCCTGCTGTTCAAGCTGGTTTAGGATTAGGCGATCGTTTTATTGAAATGGATGGTCGACGGGTTGAAAGTTTTGAGGATTTGAGAAATTATGTGAAATTTCATGGCGGAGATCCTATAGAATTTAAAATGGAACGCATGGGGCAGGTATTTACGACTGTGATTACACCAAAAGTGAGTGAGCGAGATGATGGATTTGGTAATCGGGTTCAAAGTGGAGTGATAGGTGTCGGTGTTCCTGTTGATCCAGAGAATCCTCAGCGTTTAGATCAAGCTTATCTAAAACATGTTCACTACAGTTTTAGCAAAGCTGTAAGAGAAGCATCAGATCGTTCCGCGTTTATTGCTAGCCAAACAATTTTTTTTATAAGTCGTTTAATAAGGGGAAAAGAAGATCATTGTCAGTTAAGTGGTCCTTCTAAGACGGTTAAGATTGCTTGGCAAGTAAGTGAAACAGGTTTTATCTCTTTGTTGAATTTTACTGCTTTTCTTTCGATAGGTGTTGGACTTATTAATCTTTTTCCAATTCCTCCACTTGATGGTGGGCATTTGTTGTTTCATGTGGTTGAAATCATTGCTGGGAAGCCAATATCAGCTAAAATCCGAGAAATTATTTTTCGCTTAGGTTTCTTCATTTTCCTCCTATTTATGATTTTTGCGTTCTTTAATGATTATTTTTGTTGGTTTAGCTAATTAAATTATGGAAAACATTTTACAAATTAGGTAATAGTAAAAAATATAAATTAAAAGTCGTTTACCATATCCACAAAATATTGTGGCATCGTGCGCTATAATTAGTATTAGTATAAGGGGTGGAAAGTCTCGCTGTGAATTAAGAGAATTGTTATGGCAGTTAGCTTTTTGAGACATCGTGTTCAGGGAATAAAATAAGGTAAAAAAAGCCAATGACTACGAATTCAAGGTTTTTAAATACAGCATCTGCGTTGGTATTGGGTATGGGGGTGATTGCTCCAACAACAGCTTTTATGTCAATTGCGATGGTTGGAGAAGTGCAAGCATCTGTGGTTCGTTCTATTGAGGTTCGCGGAAATAAATTTGTAAGCGCTCAGGCAATTCGAGACAATATAGGCATTAAAGTTGGAAAAAGTTTTTCCAGTGGTGATATCGATTTTGCGGTAAAGCGTCTTTTTGGATTAGGTTTATTTTATGATGTTAAAATAAACCAAGTAGGCGATAAGCTGGTTGTACTGGTCAAAGAATATGAGATAGTCAATCAGGTGTTATTTCAGGGAAATAAATCTCTTAAAGATCCTGATCTTAAACGGTTTATTTCTTTAAAACCGAATGAGTCTTTTAATTCTGCTAAGCTTTCGGCTGATGTTAATGTGATTTGTGAGGCTTATAAAACTGTTGGTCGTAATAATGTTGCTGTTACAGTTCAAACCATTAACCTGGGAAAGGGGCGCGTAAATGTGGTCTTTAATATTGTTGAAGGCCGGAAGACCAAGATTAGCAATATCACTTTTAAAGGGAATAATGCTTTTAGAAGCAGCCGTTTGCGTGATGTAATTTCAACAAAGCCTTCAGGAATGCTCTCGTTGTTGTTGAGAGGTGATGTTTATAGTGAAGAACGTTTGGCTGCTGATGAAGAGGCGCTACGTCGCTTTTATTATAATCATGGTTATGCAGATTTTCGTGTTATTTCTTCTAAAGCAGTTTTTGATGAAGCCCGTAATGCATATAAAATTGATTTCGTTCTCGATGAGGGCATGCGCTATAAAATTGCTGATGTCCAAGTCGAAAGTGATATCGATGGGATTGATGTTCACTCTATGAAAGGAATACTTAAAACCCGTCCAGGTGATGTTTATAATGCAGAAAATATTGAACAGTCTGTTGCCATTATTAATAATAAGGCTGCTGATTCTGGATATGCTTTTGCTAAAGTTGAGCCACGGGGAAATCGTGATTTGGCAAATCATACAATTTCGATTTTGTATAACATTGAACAAGGTCCACGGGCTTATGTTCAGCGTATTGAAATACGTGGTAATGAAAAGACACGTGACTATATCATTCGTCGTGAGATCGATTTAAATGAAGGGGATGCTTATAATCAGACCTTAGTGCAGCGAGCAAAACGTCGTCTAGAGAGTTTAGGCTTTTTTAAAGCTGTTAATATTTCAATGGTTCCAACAGATCAGTCTGACCAGATTATCTTGGTTATAGATGTAGTTGAAGCCCCGACAGGAGATCTTTCTTTTTCTGGAGGTTATACAACGGGTGGTACAAGCCCTGGTATGTCACTTGAGGTATCTGTTACCGAGCGTAATCTTGGAGGACGAGGTCAGTATGTTCGTTTAGGCTTGGGTGCTGGGCAAGAAAAATCTCGTAATTACAATTTAGCGTTTGTTGATCCTTATTTCTTGGGTTACCATTTATCTGCTGGTGTTGATATTTTTCGCAGTACTTATCGTGCTGACAAAGCATATGATGTACGGCAGACGGGTGGGGCACTTCGATTTGGGCTGCCTATTAATGATCAGTTATCTGCTAATTTATCTTATTCTTATGTACAGGAAGAATATGATTTTGGTGAAGATTATGACTTTACCAAACCGAGTGATCTGCAAAAATTATACGAGAAATATTCTGGTGCGATTGTTCAAGCGGCTCGACATAGCCCTTGGAAGCGTTCATCAATTAGTTATGGTTTAACTTATAATACTATTGATGATATGAAAAATCCACATAATGGATGGTATATGCGTGTTCTTCAAGAATATGCAGGACTTGGTGGGAATGCGAAATTCTTGAAGACAACGGGTAAAGCGATGATGTACAAGACGCTTTCTGATCAGATGGATCTTGTCGGTTTACTCTCGTTTGGTGCTGGCTATATCCACGAAATAGGCCGAGAGGGTGTTCGTATCTTCGATATGTTTAAAGTAAATTCTGATATGATCCGTGGATTTAAATACAACGGAATAGGTCCACGTCAAGTTTCCAATAAAGGTGAAGTTTATTTCTTAGGGGGAACAACATATATGAATGCGACTGCTGAATTACAGTTTCCTATACCTGTTGTGCCTGAAGGATTAGGATTTCGCGGTGCGTTATTTGCCGATGTTGCAACGCTCTATGGCAATAATTATAAACCTACTTTGCAAGGTGAAATGCCTGTTACAAATCTTAAAAGTGCATGGCGTTCGTCTGCAGGTGTTAGTTTGATGTGGGATTCGCCATTTGGTCCGTTGCGTTTTGATTATGCTTGGCCAATAACAAAGCAGGAAGGTGATCGTTTGCAGCAATTGAACTTTGGTATTTCTACGAAATTCTGATTTGAATTTTCTTTAGAAGGGAAAATTTTAAAGAGAATGGGGTAGGCTGGGAGAGAAAGTGTTTTGATGGCGGATACATTTTTTTTTACGCCGTCCCGGCGATTGACAGTTGCTAATGTTGCGGAATTGACAGGTGCAAAACTTCTTAATCCAGAGTTTTCTAACATAGTTATAAGCACTCTTTCTTCACTTGAGGGTGCTGGCGAAGGTTCTCTTGTGTTTGTGGAGCATCGGAAGTTTTCTGATGCTTTATTAGGAAGTTCTGCTGTTGCTGTTTTTTGTACGAATGAAATCGTTTTTAAAGTTCCTGAATCTATGGCAATTTTGGTGACGTCCACACCGCAGCGTGATTTTGCCCAGATTGGCCGCATCTTATTTCCTGATTCTGTTAAACCGATGCCTTGGTTTGGACAGAGAGAGATTTCTCCGTATGCCCATATTCATCCAAGTGCTAAGTTTGGACATGATGTATGTATTGAAGCGGGAGCTGTTATCGGTAAAAATGTTGAGATTGGTTCAGGATCTCTTATTTCATCTACTGCTGTTATCGGTGAAAATTGCCGTATTGGGCGTGACTGCTATATTGCTCCCAAGGTAACAGTCCAGTATTCTTTGATAGGTGACAGAGTTTACCTTTATCCTGGTACTTGCATTGGGCAAGATGGTTTTGGTTATGTTGGTGGTGCTTCTGGAATTGAGAAAGTTCCACAACTTGGTCGTGTTATTATCAAGGATGGTGTGGAAATTGGTGCGAATACAACAATTGATCGTGGAACATTTGAGGACACTATTATTGGTGAAGGAAGCAAAATTGATAATTTAGTGCAGATTGCCCACAATGTGAAGATTGGTCGCTATTGCCTTATTGCTGCTCAATGTGGAATTGCTGGAAGTACATCCATAGGTGATATGTCTCAGCTTGGTGGGAGCGTTGGGGTAGCAGATCACATCGTAATAGGTAAATGTGTTCAGATTGCTGCTGGAAGTGGTGTTATGAATGATATTCCAGATGGTGAAAAATGGGGAGGAAGTCCAGCGCGACCGTTTAAACAGTGGTTCCGTGAAGTAGCGGCGTTGCGTAATATTGGCAAAGTGAAAAAGGAGAAACGCTAGTATGATCAACACTGAAGGAACGAAAAGTTTAGAGGCTGTAGATATTGAAGAATTGCTTTCAATATTACCACATCGTTATCCATTTTTATTGATTGATCGGATAGTTGAAATTGATGGTGAACAACAAGCTATTGGTATTAAAAATATAACCATTAATGAGCCGCATTTTATGGGACATTTTCCCGCAAAGCCAGTTATGCCTGGGGTTTTGATTTTAGAAGCTATGGCACAAACAGCGGGAGCAATTTCACTTTTAAGGTTAGGTAATAAGCAGACAAATTTGGTTTACCTTATGACTGTTGATAATGCGAAATTTCGTAAGCCAGTTATACCTGGTGATCAGTTAAAGATTCATGTTCGGCTTTTAAAAAAGAGGTCTGGCATGAGACGTTTTTCGTGTGTTGCAGAAGTAGAGGGTGTCCGGGTCGCTGAAGCGGAAATTGCTGCGATGATTATCGAAGCAGAGTAAACGATATCATAGGAATTTAAAAATGTCCGGTACGAAAATCCATCCAACTGCTCTTGTGGAGAAGGGAGCACAGCTTGGTGAAAATGTATTCATTGGACCGTTTTGTCATATTGGTCCAGAGGCTGTTATTGATGATGGATGCAGTTTGATGAATCATGTTGTGATAATGGGAAAGACAACGTTAGGAGCTAAGAGTAAAGTATTTTCGCATGCAGTTTTGGGTACAGATCCACAAAATAATAAACATAAGGGAGGTTATACAACTCTTTCTATTGGTAAAAACTGTACGATTCGCGAAGGTGTAACAATGCATAGAGGGTCTGATTCGAGTGTGGGAATGACGATTGTTGGTGATAATTGCCAATTTTTTTGTTATGCCCATGTCGCTCACGATTGCCGTGTAGGAAGTCATGTAACATTTGCAAATAATGCAATGATTGCTGGTCATGTTACCGTTGGTGATTATGTCATTATTGGTGGTGGTTCTGCTGTTCATCAATTTGTCCGTATTGGACATCATGCATTTATCGGTGGTGTCTCTGCATTGGTTGGCGATCTGATTCCTTATGGAACAGCTGTTGGTGTGCAGGCAAAACTTGCAGGATTAAATATTATTGGTATGAAACGTGCAGGTCTTGAACGTAAAGATATTCATGCACTACGTCATGCGGTTGCCATGCTTTTTGATCATAGTAAACCGTTTAAAGAGCGTGTAAACGATGTTTCTTCTTTCTATTCCACTTCGCAGTCTGTTCTTGACGTTGTTAATTTTATTAAGGAAGAAGGGAAACGTTTTTATTGTACACCCAAATTTGAAGATGACAGAATAAAAGTAAATAAGGATTAAAGATGTCTGTCTCTGACACCAGAGGTTTTCTTTCCGGCCGTACTGCTATCATAGCAGGGAATGGTATTTTACCTATCACTGTTGCTCAGGCACTTGAGAAACATGGACAAAATCCTTTTCTTGTGCTTTTGCGTGATGAAGCAGATCCTGTGCTTTACCGTTATGAGCATTGTGAGTTATCAATTGTAGAGTTAGCACGCCTTGTTAAAATTTTAAAGGCAGCTGCAATTTGCAATATTGTTTTAGCAGGTGGTGTAAAAAAACGGCCACTTCTTACGCAATTGCGTCCTGATTGGACAACCTTTTTAGCTCTGCCTAAGTTACTCGGAGCTTTCAAGGGTGGGGATGACGCGTTGTTGAAAGCTTTTATACAGGTTATTGAAGCGCATGGTTTTTATGTTATCGGTGTCCATGAGATATTACCAGACCTTTTAGCTCCAAAGGAATTTGATTTAACATTGCGGCGTGCTACGCGAAAAGAGAAAAATGATATTTTATTAGCCGCTGAAGCAGCAAAGCTTTTAGGTCGATTAGATATTGGGCAAGCAGCTGTGGCTGTTAATGGAAGAGTAATTGCAGTGGAGGGTGCAGAGGGAACTGATAAGATGCTATGGCGGGTTTGTGAAATGCGAGAAAGAAAGCAAATTCCGCCTAAAGGTGGTGTTCTTGTTAAGTGTGCAAAACCACAACAAGATCATCGAGTTGATTTGCCATCAATTGGACCCACAACGATAATGAATATTGCAAAGAGTGAACTGTCTGGTGTTGCAGTGGAGGCAAATAAAAGTCTAATATTATCAGTAAAAGCAACAATAGAAAAAGCGAACAAACATTCATTGTTTATAGAAACATTTGAAACGTTTGATCATGAATAACTGTTTCTTAAAAATTGCTGTTGTGGCAGGCGAGGAATCTGGTGATTCTCTTGGAGCAGATTTGATTTCTTGTCTCTCTCAACAGACGGGATGCAATATTCATTTGATTGGTGTTGGAGGGAGACATTTAAAGACATTAGGTTTAAAAAGCATTTTTAATTTTCATGATATTGCTTTAATAGGCTTAGGCGCAGTCTTAAAAAAGTTGCCATTGTTGCTGATACATATTCACAATTTGTCCAAATTTATTGCCCAAGAGCAACCTGATTGTTTAATTATCATTGATAGTCCTGACTTTACCCATCGTGTTGCAAAAAAGGTCCGTAGTTTGGCGCCTTCTATTCCTATTATTAAATACGTTGCACCAACTGTTTGGGCATGGCGGCCAGAGCGTGCCAGAACTATGCGCAAATTTGTTGATCATGTTTTAGCGGTTTTTCCTTTTGAAAAAAAGATTATGACGGATTTGGAAGGTCCTCCCACTACTTATGTCGGACATCGTCTTTTGACTTATCCTCCACTGTTGACTGTTCAATCAGAAAAAAAACATTCATTTGGTAAACAGGAATCATTTCTTACATTGATTGTTTTGCCAGGATCACGCAATCTAGAAATTCGCTATTTGATGCCTATTTTTGGAGAGGCCGTAGAGATTCTTGCACAACGTATTCCTAATCTACGTATTATTTTACCAACATTGCCGCATTTGGTAGATGAAATTCGTTGTTTTGTACAGAAGTGGAAAAGCAAAGTAGAGATTGTTGTCGGTGAAGAGGCAAAATGGCGCGCTTTTGCGGATGCAAATGTTGCACTCGCAGCACTTGGGACGGTTTCACTTGAATTGGCATTGGCAAGAATTCCAATGGTCCTTTGTTATAAACTTGATCGTTTTTCTAAATTCTTTATTTTTCCAAAAATTATGTTATGGAGTGCTGCTCTTCCAAATATTCTTTCTGATAAGCCTATTGTACCGGAGTATTTTAATGAATTTCTACGACCTGGCATGTTAGCAAGGCAGATCGAACAACTTTTGCATAACCCTTTATTGCGACAGGCACAACTTGATGCTTTTGAATTGATGGAACAGAAAATGAAGACTGAAGTACCACCTGGAATCATTGCTGCTCAAACAATAATCACCCTTCTCAAAGAAAAATTGGGACACTTAAAATTCTCGTAGATAAAACAATGTTGATGATTAATGTTTAATTTTAGCAAGAAAATTATGAGCACGTTGACTTTTAGGATTGGTAAAAAATTCATCAGATGTTGTATCTTCAATAATTTTTCCGTTTTCTAGAAAAAGTATTCTTTCTGAGACTTTCCAAGCAAAACCCATTTCATGAGTAACGCAGAGCATTGTTATACCTGTATCTGCCAATTGAGCCATAACTTCTAGAACTTCTCCGACACTTTCTGGATCAAGAGCTGACGTTGGCTCATCAAAAAGCATCACTTCAGGTTCCATACAAAGTGCACGTGCAATTGCAACACACTGTTGTTGTCCACCAGAGAGTTGTAAAGGATATTTATCACAGTATTTTTCAATTCTAACCTGTGTCAGGTAATGAGCTGCCCGTTCTTTTGCTTGTTGCTTGGAAAGTCCTTGAACTGTCATAGGTGCTAAAATACAATTTTGCATAACAGTCATGTGGGGAAATAAATTAAAGTGTTGAAAAACCATTCCTATTTTGCGGAGAACATTTTTTTGCTGGTATATAGGAGCCGTATGAATATCGACATTATGAACACAAATTGAGCCTTTGTCTGCTTTTTCTAATTGATTAATACAACGAATCAAAGTTGATTTTCCTGATCCGGAAGGACCACAAATAACGATGCGCTCGCCAGTTTTTATATCTAAGTTAATATCATAGAGCACCTGAAAGTTTCCATACCATTTATTTAAATTTCGAATAGAGATTACAGGGCTTTTAGTAGTATGGACAGATTTAGTATTTTTCAAATTCATCTTGTTTTATTCTTCCATTGATGAATACATTGATTAATTTAATATTTTTGTTTGGTAAAGATTTTTTTGATCTTTTTTTTTATCGTAAATATCGGGTAAGGTGACGTTCGATAACAACGATAAAACGATGAATAAGCTCAACGATAAGAAGATAAATAAGGGCAGCCCAAACATAAACTTGGAAATCGAATGTGCGTGAATAAGTGAGTTTAGCAATTCCCATTAAATCATAAATAGTGACAAGTGAGGCAATGGCACTGGATTTAATCATTAAAATAAATTCATTTCCTAGGGGGCGTAATGCTAGAACCATTGCTTGCGGAAAAATAATTCTAAAAAATGTTGTAGAGCTGCTTAGCCCCAAAGCTTTTGATGCTTCACGTTGTCTAGCCGTTACTGATAAAAAACTTCCTTTAAAGATTTCAGACTGATAGGCAGCGGAATTGAGTGCAAAAATGAAAATACAGCAATACCATGCGTTTTGGAAAAACCACCATAAGCCAATCTTTTGCCAAAAGCTCCCCATTGAACCAAGTCCGTAGTAAAAAAGGAAGAGTTGGGCTAATAAAGGGGATCCACGGAAAAAATAAACATAAGTATTTGCAAAATAACGCAAAAACTTATTATTCAATAAACGTGCAAATGTAATAAGCATACCGAGAACAAAACCAAGAGAGCAAGCAATAAAAACCAGCTCAAAAGTAATAAGAAACCCACTAATAAATTTTAGTCCGTAACGATTTAAGAGAGCAGGATTGAAAAGGAAATGAAGCCACTCAGGAAGCATCAGAGCAATACCTTTTGATATCCTGATTGAGTGCATGTTTCAAGATAATGTAGGATTGCGGAAAAGAAACCTGAAAATAATAAATAGAGTAAACATGCTACAAGATAAAACAGCATAGGCTCATTGGTAGCTGCGACTGCTAAATTTGTTTGTTGCATAAGGTCAACAAGTGAAATGGTTGAAACGAGGGATGTATCTTTAAGTAAAGTGAGCCAATTATTAGAAAGTCCTGGCAAAGCATTTCGAATGAGCTGAGGAAAGACAATACGAAAAAACGTAGTTGAGCGCGAAAATCCTAGAGCTTTCGCTGCTTCATATTGACCTTTATCAAAGATATTAAATGCTCCAAGCCAAACTTCACAAGAAAAGGCGGCAAGAACCATACTGAGTGCAAGAACACCAGCAATAAAAGCATTGATACTAAATATTATCTCAATATTAAAATAATCAAGAGTAGTTTGAATAATCTTTTGTAAACCATAATAAACTAAAAATAAGGTTAGAAGTTCTGGTAAACCACGAAATACCGATGAAAAGAGGGTAGCTATAGCTTTAACTATCTTAATATCGGATCGGATCATCAGTGCACCTAGAAGTCCTAGAGGAAATCCCAGTATTCCACAGCACAAAGCCAATGATAATGTCATTCCTGCACTCAAAACTATAACCATTCCCCATCCTCCATTGCTAAATGATAGCAATGCTAAACTTTCAATCATTCTTGCATTCCTCACAAAAATTTAATAAATGGCTTTTTTAGAAATAAATAATTTGTTAAAATCTAGTTTATATTGATATTTAATAAATATCGAATGTAAAATATTTTTTCATAATTTTCTCATAGGTTCCATCGTCGCGGATTTCTTTTATTGCTTTGTTAAATTTGTTTTTAAGATCGTTATCGTTTTGACGTATACCAATTGCAATAGGAAATTTTGTTCCTTGAATAGTCCCGAGAAGTTGACAGCAATCTTTTCCTTCATTTTCGAGCCAGGTTAATGCTTTCAGTTTATCAGAGATGACTGCATCAAGCCGGTTACTTAAAAGATCGCGGTTGACTTCTATTGCTGTAGGATAGAATTTAATATTTACACCTTCAGAGGCATAATGATCTTCTGCGTATGCAGCTTGTGTTGTATTTGATTGCACACCAAGATTTTTACCTTGAAGGGCTTTTGCTGAAATTTCTTTAATTCCTGAAACTTTGCTACCGATTACCACTAATTCTGTACTATAGTAGGCGTTTGTGAAGTCAATTTTTTGTAACCGCTCTTGTGTAGGGGCGAGGGAAGCGATGATAGCATCGTATTTTTTTGCTAGAAGGCCAAGGATGATTCCATCAAAGTCTTGTTTGATGAGAGTACACTCGACATTCATTTTTTTACAAAGTGCATAAGATATATCAATGTCAAAACCATGGAGTTCGTTATTTGAGTCAATGTAACTAAATGGAGGATAATAGGCTTCAGTGGCAATTTTCAGTGCTTTAGCATTGGCCAATTGGGCGAATAGGGTTACACTTGTTATGATGGCTGCTGCTAATAATTTCATTATGTTCTCCTGTTGAATAAGCGAGAAAATATCAGATTATCATATATTTTATAATCTGTAAGCTCTTCTGAGAGCAATACAAAAATTTATTGCTGTTCATTTTGCTACCTTACAAAGATCCTCATTACCAGAAAATATCTCTTCTTGTTAAAGGTGAACTAAATAAAATAGGGAAGAAATAAATATCTTATTGATTATATTAAAAAATTATCATTTCATGAAATGATTCATCTTCACCGTTTTATTCACAAAAATCGACAATTTGGCTTTGAAAAAAACTTTTATAATTTAAGCACAAAAGAGTTTAGATCTTAGAAAGACAAAATAAAATATTGTTGTAAACATTGCTACTATGAAACACTTACATATTTAGAGATATACAAAATCAATTGGCTTTCTATAAGGTGGCGTTCTTTGTAAAGATGTTCATCATCGTTATGCGGTGTTTTCCTGTTTAAGCAGAAAGGAATGACAGAGACGCAGTTTTTCTTTCTTACCCGTTCTCTTCGTGCATTTAAGCATAAACTTTTATTAGCAATAACTTACTTCCAGAAACTGAGATGTTTGGGATCATGTCATTGCAGTCCCCGGAGTCAGAAGAAAATACAAAGCTGAGCCAAGCCACCAAAGCATGATTCTTCATGGTCAAATCTTCTCGCTTCTTGGCAATGCTTTCTTCTTATGCTGATCTGATTATAGTCCTCAGCACAGGGATAAGTTGGAACAAAAGTGACATCGATCTTCACAGATTCGCCATCCTTAATGCATAGTTCTTGGGAGGCTCTCTTAAAACTGAATGCTATCCTCTTTTTTGATACTAGGATTCATAACGTTTGTCGATGCTATGCCATTTGCTATGGATGCTATACCTTTTGCCTGAGAGTAAGAGATAGCTTTTGCTATTTTTAAAAATAAATGAATACTTTCAACAAAACGGATGGGTAAGGTTTTCAGTCTTCACATGCATTCCAGAAAATTAGCTTCAATAAACAGTCAATTCTTTGCCAATTTTCAGCTGCTGGTATCATACTTTTCCTTGGTAACATTTCTGTTCTTTACAAATAGAACTTTATCACTGCTCCAACTTTACTCTCAAATCTTAACTTAAGATACAATAATTGGTAAATATGGATGTTTTACTCGTAAAAAGAAATATATTTCTAATAAAGGATTCTAAAAAGGGTGCTGGTATGGAGTTATTATAATCATAAAATAATGTTTTTTATGGCGCTTCGTTATTTTGAAGAAAGAAAACTTCAAGAGCACGCTTTATTTTTTTACCACTCTGCAAAGGGAAGATAAAAGATGTCTAGCGTATAGTTAAAATAGCACTTTGGTAATTTTTTGCGATGCTATTTTAGGGATTAGAGAGTAAAATTCTTATTATTACTTAGTTTTTATATGTGATAATCATTCCAAATTTGTAGATGGGATGGTGGGCAATACATGGTTAATTAAGAAGAATCCTGAATTGAAGTTTTTCATCAATTTTTTCAAATATCTTGGTGATCTGAAAAAAGCATTCTGGATTCCCTTGATTCGTTAAATAGAAGCCATCAGAAAATTTTTATCACGATTGTTGTGTTGTGATGGTATTATACCTATAGAAAGAGTTTGAGAATCAAAGTTTGTAAAAACATTTTTATGGTGGGTAATTGAATATTCACAATAAAGCTTCAGTAAACTGAAGCTTTATTGGGTGGTCATTTTATTTTTGCTTATACGTTTGTCTATAGAAACATATTCACGTGCAGCATAGCCTGTGTAGAGTTGGCGTGGTCGACCAATTTTTTGTGCAGGATCTTCAATCATTTCTTTCCATTGCGCAACCCAGCCAATGCTGCGTGCTAATGCAAAAAGAACAGTAAACATTTCGGTCGGAAAACCTAGAGCTTTTAATGTAATGCCAGAATAAAAATCAACATTAGGATAAAGCTTTTTTTCAATAAAATATTCATCATTCAGAGCAATGTTTTCAAGTGCGATAGCGATATCAAGAAGCGGATCATCTTGAATGTTCAGTTCTTTTAAAACTTCATGGCAGGTTTGTTGCATGATTTTTGCACGTGGATCATAATTTTTATAAACTCGGTGACCAAAACCCATAAGACGGAAAGGATCATTTTTATCTTTTGCTCGTGCAATGAACTCAGGAATTCTTTCAACAGAGCCTATTTTTTGTAACATCTTTAGGCACGCTTCATTCGCTCCACCATGAGCTGGTCCCCAAAGGCATGCAACACCTGCTGCCATACATGCAAATGGATTAGCTCCCGATGATCCTGCAAGACGTACAGTGGATGTAGAAGCATTTTGTTCATGATCTGCATGAAGAGTAAAGATTCGATCCATAGCTCGACTAAGTACTGGATTAATTTTGTATTCTTCACAAGGAACGGAAAAACACATGTGGAGGAAATTTGCAGCGTAACTAAGATCATTACGTGGATAAACAAATGCCTGTCCGATGCTATATTTATACGCCATAGCAGCAAGAGTTGGAACCTTTGAAATCAAGCGAATAGCAGCGATCATTCTCTGTTGAGCGTCTTTAATATCAATAGAGTCGTGATAGAATGCAGACATAGCTCCAAGACACGCAACCATAACGGCCATAGGGTGAGAATCACGACGAAAGCCATGAAAAAACCTTGTAAACTGCTCATGCACCATCATGTGCTGCATAATACAACGGTCGAAATCAATTTTTTCTTGTTTTGTTGGTAATTCACCGTAAAGTAAAAGATAGCAGCTTTCGAGAAAGTCTCCTTTTTCAGCTAATTGGTCGATAGGATAACCGCGATAAAGCAAGATTCCTTTATCCCCATCAATGTAAGTGATTTTTGATTCACAAGAAGCGGTTGAAGTGAAACCAGGATCATAAGTAAAAGTATCTGTTTCTTTGTAGAGAGAAGCAATTTCAATGACGCCAGGACCAAGAGTGCCTTTCCGCATGGAGAGTTCTATTTTTTTACCGTTCACAATAATATGTGCTTTATTCTCAGACATTAGATATTCCTTTCAGATCCTTCTCTCCTAAAAATCGAAATGTCGCTTCATCAGAGAGAGGTGTGTAAATGAAGCTTTCTCTACCTATGTTAAGGGATAGATTTACTCTAAAAGTTGCCTCATGCAATCTAAAAATAT
The DNA here is from genome assembly GCF_009936175.1 of Bartonella quintana. NCBI lineage: Bacteria > Pseudomonadati > Pseudomonadota > Alphaproteobacteria > Hyphomicrobiales > Bartonellaceae > Bartonella > Bartonella quintana. Next base: position 722,747 of record NZ_AP019773.1, read on the forward strand.
TTTTTTATTTGCAATTTTGCCAAATATAGATTTGGGTTGCTTAAGAGAGAAGGTAGTTTTCAGTGTGCGTTGAGGCATTTGTAATTGAAGGCCCCCAAGGGGTACGTAGCTTTATTCGGCTAAATACATCTTTCTGTATGCATTAGCATGCGGTTGTGACAAGTTGGTCAGTGATGCGGTTAAGAGCTTCATCGCGTCCTAATAAAACAAGAACATCGAAAACACCTGGCGATGTTACGCGTCCCGTGAGAGCTGCTCGAAGTGGTTGGGCAACATCACCAAATTTGAGATCTTGTTTTTGTGCATAAACTCGAAGAGTTTCATCTAAGGTTTTTGCATCCCAAGAGAGGCATGCTTTCAGGGCAAGATAGAGACCATTTAAGATAGCTTGGCCATTTTTATCTAAAAGTATTTGCGCTTTTTCATCAAGAAGTAATGGCCGTTTTGTAAAAATAAAGGAGGCATTATCAATGAGTTCGCGTAGTGTTTTGGAACGTTCTTTCAAATTTGGTATAGCTGCTAGAAATTGCGCACGGCGCTGTTCATCAAGCCTTTCAATGATTTCTAATCCACCTTCAATTTCTGGTAAAATATTAAGGACAGCATCAAAAAGATCTTGATCGTTGCTCATGCGTATATAATGTCCGTTGATGGCATCTAGCTTTTTGAGATCAAAGCGCGCTGCACCTTTATTAATATCATCAATATCAAACCAGAAGATCATACTTTCGATTGACATCAGTTCGTCATCACCGTGACTCCAACCTAGACGGACTAAGTAATTGCGCAAAGCAGCGGGAAGGTATCCCATTATTCGATAGGCATCAACTCCTAGTGCTCCGTGGCGTTTTGATAATTTTGCTCCGTTTTCACCGTGGATAAGTGGGATATGCGCCATAACAGGGATATCCCATCCCAGTGCATTGAAGATAATTGTTTGACGGGCTGCATTTGTGAGATGATCATCACCACGTATGATATGTGTTACTCCCATATCATGATCGTCAACGACAACGGCATGCATGTAGGTCGGTGAGCCATCGGAACGCAAAATAATAAAATCATCCAAATCTTTATTAGGGAAGCGAACATGACCCTGAACGCGGTCGTGTAAAACTGTTTCTCCATCTTGTGGTGCTTTGATGCGAATAACGGGTTTGACACCTTTAGGAGCTTCAGAAATATCGCGATTGCGCCAACGCCCATCATAACGCGGTGGGCGGCCTTCTGCGCGGGCATTTTCGCGCATTTCAGCTAATTCCTCAGGTGAGGCATAGCAATAATAAGCTTTGCCGTCTTTTACCAATTGTTTGGCGACTTGCCGATGACGTTCTGCTCTTTCGAATTGGGAAATAGGATCGCCGTCATAGCTAAGCCCCATCCAGTGTAAGCCGTCTATAATGGCTTTTAAAGCTGTTTCTGTTGAGCGCTCTCTATCTGTATCTTCAATGCGTAGAAGCATTTTACCACCGGTATGTTTTGCATAAAGCCAATTAAAGAGAGCAGTACGAGCGCTACCAATATGAAGAAAGCCAGTGGGTGAAGGAGCAAAACGGGTAATAACGGACACAGATATCTCCCTTTAAATTAATATTGCTTATGGAACTTTATAAAAGGATTATGTTAGCATAGCTGATAGGATATACAATAGCCGCATTGTAAGTGAAGTGGGGATTTGCGGATGTTAAATCAGAATAAAGTTAAGGACGATTTATCAGAAGGAAAAAAATTAGCTCTGATATGGCAAGAGAATCTCTCCACTCTTGATGGTGCAAAGAACGTTAGCTGTAAAGAACAAAAGAATTCCCTTTTTACGCCTTTAAAAGAAGCAATAATTTTTTGTTGGAAGTGGTTGGCAGATTGCATAAACAAAGAAATTTCTTTTGGACTTCTTTTTTCGTTGATTTTAGTCTTTTTTTCTACGGGTATTATTGTTTATTTCAATTTAGAGCGAGAACCAAGTTGGGGACAATTTTTTGTGTTGGTCAGTATATTCCCTGGAATATTGTATATTTTACGTTTTTATTGGGGAATATGGATTATTGCAGGATTTCTGTTTTGTGTTGTATTGGGCGCTTTTGCTGCAAAAATAGAAACATGGCGTATATCGACACCAATGTTGAACCGTGATGTTGTCACGACATTAACAGGAAGAATTATTTCTATTGAGTCAATGCAAAAAGGGGGATTTCGTTTAGTGCTGGATATTTTGAAGACACAAAAGCCAGCATTGCGTCATGGACCTCATCGTGTTCGTTTATCGGCAAAGCATTTGCCATATGGATTAGCGATTGGCGATGGCTTATATGGAAAGGTCAAAATTCGTGCATTATCTGGACCGGTGCGTCCAGGAGGTTATGATTTTAGCTTTCATAATTATTTTAAGGGAATTGGTGCTCAGGGAATTTATTTGGGAAAACCAATGAAGATATCAGTTCCGCAGCCCTATACAATGTTGAGTATACTCTTACAGAAAATTGAAAATTTACGGATGAATATGACGCAAAAAATCCGTATGGCAATTGGAGAAGAAAAGGGCAGTGTTGCAGCTGCACTCATAACGGGGCAGCGTGGTGGTATTTCAGATAACACAAATGAAGCATTGCGTATATCTGGATTAGCACACGTTTTATCAATATCAGGTTTGCATATGGCTCTGCTGAGTAGTATGGTCCTTGTTAGCATCCGTAGTTTTTTAGCACTTTTCCCAGTTTTTTCATCTTATCATTCGACTAAAAAGTTTGCTGCCATTGTGGCATTAATAATTACAGCTTTTTACTTAGTATTATCTGGCGGAGCTGTATCAGCACAAAGAAGTTTTGTGATGATCACTGTTATGTTGGTTGCTGTATTGTGTAATCGTTCTGCTATAACAATGCGTAATTTTGCTATTGCGGGCTTGATAATTCTAGCGATTACTCCCCATGAAATATTAGGTCCCAGCTTTCAAATGTCCTTTTCTGCAACCGCAGCTTTGATTGCCTCTTTTGATTGGTGGAGTAGGAGAGTATCTTCTCATACAAGAAAAGCCACCCCCTCTTATGTTGGAGGTAGAATAATTCATTTTGCTTTCTTATCAGTTACTTCAACTTGCGCATCTTCGTTTGTGGCGGGGGCTGCCAGTGGAGTTTACGCTGCTTATCATTTTTCAAATATTGCATTCCTTGGCGTTATCAGTAATGCGTTAGCTTTGCCTGTTATATCAATACTCATCATACCTTTTGGATTAATAGCAGTATTCGCAATGTTTTTGAGTCTTGAATGGTTGCCTCTCCAAATTATGGGATTGGGTGTTGATCTTGTGATAAAAATTGCCCATGCTGTAAGAGCCGTTTCTCCTGCTCTTAATCCCGGATTTATGCCATTATCTGCGTTGGTTTTCTTTAGTGGAGGCTTGGTTGGACTAATTTTTTGCAAAACATCCATCAGATTCTTTTTTAGTCTCTTTATTTTGGTTGGTATTTGTATTTGCTTGATGCATTCACCCGTACAATTAATTATTGCAGACAATATAAATCTCGTGGGTGTCATCAATGGGAAAAAATTATATACTGACCGTTATCGTATCTCTAAGTTTACAACATCTATATGGGAAAAGTCATTTCACGTGAATGAGACGATTAAGCCTACGAAATATGGTCCTTCGTTTAATGGGCAATTCGTTTGTGATGATCATATTTGTTCATCCTTATCAGAAAATGGATTTAGAGTCGTTGTTTTACATGGAAAAATAGATCAATGTGTAGAGGCAGATGTCATAGTTAAAACATTTACAATAAACGATCAAACATGCAACAGGAAGACACAAATAACATTTACACCTCAACAATTATTATCACGAGGGAGCGTTATGATGACTAAAAGAGGGGATATCATTTGGTCTTCTAAGGGATTCCATAGACCTTGGAATATGCACAGGCAGCATTGACAAAAATTGTATAACTTCTCGCATTCTCCAATGTTTTTCTTGGTACAGATAAAAGCAGAGTAAGAGATAATAGGTACATTTTTTATCATGGCTTTGACATCTTTCTCATAGAACTATAAATTGACCAATCCTAATGGAGTTGACCAAATCGTTAACGATTTTCCTATTTCCAAGCACAGACGATTTTTTGATATTTGAATAATTTATAATTTTGCACAAGGAGCTGATGGGGACATCATTATCGATAATGAAGAGGATAAGCTAAAACGCTTCTTGAACATGAAAAATGTAAACAGGTTTTACAAAGAGATAAAATTGTTAATTATTATACTTTAATTATTATCATATATCTTTATATTAGAACATGTTTTCAGCCAAAAGGTGTCAATAAGTTTATTGCAGATTGAGGCAAGAGGCTACTGTTTTATCAATTTAGATAAATATCGCTGATTGGTAAAAGGATAAAATGATTTATGAATGTTCAGCAGTTAAAAAAAAGGGCAGCTGCTAAAGCACTTGAGTTTGTTCAAGATGATATGCGGCTTGGTATAGGAACTGGTTCTACAGCAAATGAATTTATTCGCCTTCTTGGGGAGCGTGTTGCAGATGGTTTGCGTGTGACTGGTGTTGCTACCTCACAGTATTCTGAGCAACTCTGTCGGAAATTTGGGGTGCCTGTTACTGCTTTGGAACAAATGCCTGAACTTGACCTTGATATTGATGGGGCAGATGAGATCGGCCCAGAGATGACTCTCATTAAAGGGGGGGGAGGAGCCTTATGGCGTGAAAAAATTGTAGCGGCGGCATCTCGGGCGATGCTTGTCATCGCAGATGAAACAAAGGTGGTAAAAACGCTTGGTGCTTTTGCATTGCCAATTGAAGTCAATCCATTTGGTATGCCTGCTACACGCAGACTCATTGAAAAAGTAGCTGATGATTTAGGGCTTTCAGGGGAAATTATATTACGAATGAATGGAGAGAATCCTTTTAAAACAGATGGTGGTCACTTCATTTTTGATGCATTTTGGGGGTGCATTTTACAGCCAAGATTATTATCGGAGGCACTCCTTGCAATTCCTGGTGTTGTGGAGCATGGTCTTTTTTGGGGATTGGCTTCGCGTGCAATTGTAGCGATGGCAGATGGTCAAATAAAAGTTTTAGAATCTTCTGATTTTTAAATAAGACAGTATGTTAGCACAATAACAAGGGGCGTTGAGGGTTTTAGGTAAAATAATAAATTTGCATTACAATTAATTATCGGGGTAGGCATTAAATGAAAAAAACATTTTCTTTTCAGCGTTTTATAGCATGTTTTTGTGCAGTTTCCTTTGTATTTGTGAATATTGGGATAGTTTATGCACAAGGTGTGAGTGAGCAGCATTTAGTTTCAGCTAAAAAAGCAATCAATGCTATTCATGCAACTGATCAATTTGATAGCTTTTTACCAACTGCGGCACGTGATCTCAAAAATGAACTGATAGGTGACGATCCAAATTTGGCAACTGCTATTTCTGAGATTGTTGATAAGCAGGCGCTTGCTTTGGCTAAACGGCGTTCTGATTTAGAAAAAGAAATTGCTCATGTGTATGCAAAGTATTTTACTCAAGAACAGCTTGATGCAATCACAGCATTTTATAGTTCCGATACCGGCAAAAAGTTTTTGACAGAAGTTCCGAGTATTGCGCGTGATGCTTATTCTACATTTGATGCATGGCGTTCTGCTATTATGCAGGATCTTGTAAAAAATGTGAAAAAAGAGATGTCTGAAACACTTCATTTGGAAAATTCCATTATGCCTACAACGTCTAATTCCTCAGCAAATCCGAAATAATTTAATTGATATCATTTACAATAATGAATGATTCCTTGTTTGTTTTTGAAAGTGGCAGTTTTTCTGCCATTTTTAATAAAAGTAGGTCTTTTTTACGATGTTGCTTTATATAAGAATGACACTTGAGAATAAAAAGAACTTCCATTTGATAACAAATGACAATAACTTATTATTGCAGACGTATAAGAAAGGATAGTTTGTGGGATCTTTCGACTTTGATTTGTTTGTTATTGGAAGCGGTTCTGGTGGGGTGCGCGCTGCGCGTCTTGCTGGAGGACTTGGTAAGCGTGTCGGGATAGCAGAAGAATATCGTATAGGGGGTACTTGTGTTATTCGCGGTTGCGTTCCCAAAAAGCTTTATGTTTATGCGTCACAATATGCACAAGAGTTTAAGAAGAGCGTTGGTTTTGGATGGGAATATGCTGATCCAATTTTTAGCTGGAAAAAATTGGTTGCAGCTAAAAATAAAGAAATATCAAGATTAGAAAAGCTTTATCGCAAGGGGCTACAAAATAACAATGTTCATATTTATGAAAGTCGTGCTGTCTTTGTAGATGAACACACATTAGAGCTCTCTGTGACAGGTGAACGGATAAGCGCAGAAAAAATTCTGATTGCGACAGGGGCAAAAATTGTACCAAACACTGCAATAGAAGGTAGTGATTTGTGTCTTACTTCCAATGAAATTTTTGATCTTGAAAAACTACCAAAATCAATAATCATCGTTGGTGGTGGATATATTGGTGTTGAATTTGCTAATATTTTTCATGAATTAGGTGTAAAAACAACACTCCTTCATCGTGGCAATTTAATTCTTCGTAACTTTGACTATGATTTGCGACAGTTACTTAGTGATGCGATGATTGAAAAAGGGATTTCTATTCTCTACGGGGCATCTGTTTCTCAAGTTCAAGCTACAGGGAGTTCTTATAATATTGTTTTATCAAATGGACAAATGATCAGTGCAGATCAAGTTATGTTTGCTACGGGGCGTGTGCCGAATACAACAGGCTTAGGACTTGAGCAGGCAGGTGTTAAATTGAATGAATTTGGTGCAGTTATTGTTGATGAAAGGATGACAACAAATATACCCCATATTGGGGCTGTTGGCGATGTTACAGGTCATATTCAATTGACACCTGTTGCAATCCATGATGCAATGTGTTTTGTTAAGACCATATTTGAGAATACTCCCACAAAACCTGATTATGATTTAATTACGACAGCTGTTTTTTCACAACCGGAGATTGGAACGGTAGGTCTTTCAGAAGAAGATGCGGCACGCCGTTATAAGCGTCTTGAAATTTATCGTACAGTTTTCCGTCCTATGCGCAATGTTCTTGCCGGTAGTTCAGAGAAAATGTTTATGAAGCTCGTTGTTGATAGTGAAAGTCGTATTGTTGTAGGAGCCCACATTTTAGGGGAAAATGCTGGTGAGATGGCACAGCTTATTGGGATATCTCTCAAGGGGAAGCTAACGAAAGATATCTTTGATGAAACTATGGCAGTGCATCCAACTATGGCGGAAGAACTGGTAACGATGTATAAACCAAGTTATCTGTATGAAAATGGGGAAAAAGTAGAAAAGTGAACAGCGCGTGTGATGGTTAGCGACAAAGCTTTTGATACGAAAGGCTGTGAATTTAAGCTCTGTGGAGAGAGTGCAATGATAAAAGAATGGGCACCTAGCTCTTGGAGAGAGAAGCCAATTAAACAAGTTCCGATTTATCCTGATCAATCTGTTTTAGTAGATGTTGAGCGCAAGCTACGTAGCTATCCTCCTTTAGTTTTTGCGGGTGAAGCACGTGATTTAAAAAATGAATTGGCCGCTGTTGCACAAGGTCAGGCTTTTTTATTGCAAGGTGGAGATTGTGCAGAAAGCTTTGCAGAGCATGAAGCCGATAATATTCGTGATTTTTTTCGTGTATTTTTGCAAATGGCGATAGTTTTAACTTTTGGGAGTTCTAAGCCAGTTGTTAAAATTGGTCGTATTGCTGGTCAGTTTGCAAAGCCACGCTCTTCTGATATAGAAAGAAAAGAAGGAATTGAACTTCCCGCTTATCGGGGGGATATTATTAATGGCATTGGATTTGGAGTGGATTCTCGTATTCCTGATCCACGACGAATGTCCATGGCTTATCGCCAATCTGCGGCAACACTTAATTTGTTGCGCGCTTTTTCACAAGGGGGGTATGCCAATTTAGAAAATGTTCATGCATGGATGTTGAGTTTCGTTTCTAAAAGCCCACAGGGCGAGCGTTATAAGCTGTTGGCAGAGCGCATTTCTGAAGCGATTGATTTTATGCGTTCCATAGGGATTACGTCCAAAACGAATTCTTCATTACGTGAAACATCTTTTTATACCAGTCACGAAGCACTTTTGCTTGGCTATGAAGAAGCTTTAACACGGATTGATTCGACTTCTGGAGATTGGTATGCAACATCCGGTCATATGTTATGGATTGGTGATCGTACACGTCAGATTGATCATGCTCACGTTGAATATTGCCGCGGTATTAAAAATCCTATTGGGTTGAAGTGTGGACCTTCTATTGAGCCCAATGAGCTTTTGAAGTTGATTGATATTCTAAATCCTGAAAACGAACCTGGGCGGCTGACTCTTATTGCACGTTTTGGTTATGATAAGGTTGAGAATCATCTTCCAAAATTGATTCGGGCAGTTGAGCGCGAGAAACGTAAAGTTATATGGTCGTGTGATCCAATGCATGGCAATACAGTTACTGTAAATGGCTATAAGACTCGCCCCTTTGATTATGTTTTAAAGGAAGTAGAAAATTTTTTTTCAGTGCATTATGGAGAAGGAACTTATCCAGGAGGTATTCATATCGAAATGACTGGTCGTGATGTAACAGAATGTACAGGTGGGGCACATGCTATTTCTATAGAAGATTTGTCTGATCGTTATCATACGCAGTGTGATCCGCGATTAAATGCAGATCAAGCATTAGAGTTAGCTTTTCTTGTTGCTGAACTTCTTAAAAAAAATCGTAATACGGATTCATTAGCAGCCTATCGCGAATAGTTAGATAAAAAATTGCATACATTTACTCTTTTAGGTGTTTTAGAAGAAGAGGATTTTTTTGAAAGAGGGATGTTTTTAATGATTAAAACAGAGTTATGTTTATCAAACTGATGAAATGATACAAAAGGTTATGAAAAATGATTTTCGGGTGGCAGTTGCCCAATTAAATCCTGTTATCGGTGATATAGAGGGAAATTTTTCTCTTGCCGTAATGGCCTATCAGAAGGCTAGAGAAGAAGGGGCTGACCTTGTTTTATTCACGGAGCTTTTTATAAGTGCTTATCCGCCGGAAGATCTCGTTCTTAAACCTGCTTTTATAAAAACATGTGAAGGTGCTGTTAAAGAATTAGCAAAGTTAACAACAGGAGGACCGGGAATCGTAATTGGTCTTCCTCTAAGGTATAACGATAAAATTTTCAATGGTGTCATGCTTCTTGATGAGGGACGGATAATTTCTGAAAGCTTGAAGTTTGATTTACCTAATTATGCTGAATTTGACGAAAGGCGCTTATTTTCTTCTGGTCCACGTCCTGAGCCTATTGTCTATCATGGGATAAGACTAGGAATAGTAATTTGTGAAGATATTTGGAATGATTTTTCTTTTTGTGCAGAGCTTAGAAATAAAGGAGCTGAGATTATTCTTGTCCTTAATGGATCTCCTTATCATCGTAATAAAACTTTAAAACGTATAGAAGTTGTGCGAGCGCAAGCTTTTCAATCTGGTTTGCCAATTATTTATGCTAATCAAGTTGGTGGTCAAGATGAACTCGTTTTTGATGGGGGATCTTTTGCGTTGAATGGACAAGGCAAAATGGTGTTTCAAATGAAACATTTTGAAAGCCATATTGCTTTGAGTCATTGGCAAAAAAAAATGACAGGATGGCAATGTATTTCTGGTCCGAATGAAAATCTTTTTAATGGGTTAGCTGCTGATTATCAAGCTTGTGTTTTGGGTTTAGGAGATTATGTCAATAAAAACGGTTTTAAGGATGTAATTCTTGGTCTTTCCGGAGGAATTGATTCAGCACTTTGTACGGCAATGGCGGTGGATGCTCTTGGTGCTAAGAGGGTTCGCACTGTAATGATGCCCTATCATTATACTTCACAAGAATCATTAAAGGATGCTAAAGAGTGCGCACATCTTTTAGGATGTGATTATCAAATCATACCGATTATAAAACCTGTTGAGGTTTTTTTGAGTACACTGGCGCCTGTTTTTTTAGGGTTAACATCTGATGTGACAGAAGAAAATCTGCAAAGTCGTGTACGCGGCACTCTGTTGATGGCTCTTTCGAATAAATTTGGCTCAATGGTGGTAACAACGGGCAATAAGTCAGAAATGGCTGTAGGATATGCAACACTTTATGGTGATATGAATGGAGGTTTTAACCCTCTTAAAGATATTTATAAAACGCAGGTTTATGCATTAGCTGAGTGGCGCAATAAAAATTATTTGCAAAATTGGGAAGGGCCGGAAGGAGTTGTGATTCCACCCAATATTATAGCAAAAGCACCTTCCGCAGAGCTTTGCGAAAATCAAAAGGATGAAGATTCTCTTCCTCCTTATCCTATCTTGGATGATATTTTGCAGTCTCTTATAGAAAACGACATGAGTGTTTGTGATATTGTTAAACGTGGGTATTTACGAGAAACAGTTGAGAAAATTGAACACCTTCTTTATGTAGCCGAGTACAAAAGACGACAATCTGCACCCGGCGTAAAAATTAGTTACAAGAACTTCGGACGCGATCGTCGTTATCCCATTGTCAATCATTTTCGTGATAAAAATTGAGCATTATTTTATGATAAAAGTTCGTTTTGCACCTTCTCCAACAGGCTATATTCATATTGGCAATATTCGTATTGCCCTGTTCAACTGGCTTTATGCGCAAGCGCATAATGGAGCATTTATCTTGCGTTATGATGATACAGATGTTGAACGTTCTAAACAGGAATATATTGATGCTATTGCGGCTGATCTTGAATGGCTTGATATTCAACCAGATGAGATTTATTATCAATCTAAGCGATTTAATCGATATGATGAAGTTGCGGAAATGCTCAAACAACGAGGTCTTCTTTATCCTTGTTATGAAACAGAGGAAGAATTAGATCGGCGTCGTAAAATTCAGCTTTCACGCAAATTGCCTCCTGTTTATGATCGCGCTGCATTAAAATTAACACCAGAAGAGAAAGAAGAATTTGAATCGCAAGGTCGTAAACCTCATTGGCGCTTTCTTCTTCCTAATTTTGAAAATAATCCTTTGCAAACAAAGCGAACGGAAGTTTGCTGGAATGATGTTGTAAAGGGAAAGCAGACAATTGATTTAGCTTCTCTTTCAGATCCTGTTTTAATTCGTGAAGGTGGAAGCTACCTTTATACGTTACCCTCTGTAGTCGATGATATAGATATGGCTATTACACATATTATTCGTGGGGATGATCACATTACAAATACAGGCGTGCAGATTGCTCTTTTTGAAGCCCTTAATGCACAATTGCCAATTTTTGGTCATATCAATTTATTGACTACAGTTTTAGGAAAAGGGCTTTCAAAACGTGATAATGATCTTTCTATTCATTCTTTACGGGCAGAGGGATTTGAATCTATAGCTATTCAGTGTTTTGCTGTTTTGATTGGAACGTCACAAAATGTGCACCCCTATCCTCATCAAGCAGCTCTTTTAGAGCATTTCAATCTGCAAGATACGTCAAGATCAGTTACAAAATTTGATATTGCTGATCTTTTTGCTTTGAATAGTCATCTTGTCCATGATTTAAACTATGAGGAAGTTAAAACACGGCTTAAAAATCTTTCTATTGATGGAGAAAAGGCGGAGTGTTTTTGGAACGCGATAAGAAGCAATATTGACAAAGTAAATGATGCTGTTTTGTGGTGGAAAATGATTCATGATGAACAGAGCTTTGATCCAATAGCACGTGAAGATCGTTCATTCGTGCGTCAGTCTCTCAATTTTTTGCCTGAAGGTCCATTAAATGATGAAAGTTGGAAAGTTTGGACGACGACATTAAAAGAAAAAACGGGTCGTAGAGGAAAAGCTTTGTTTATGCCATTACGTCAGGCACTTACCGGAATGGATCATGGACCTGAAATGGGGAAGCTTTTGCAGCTTTTAGGGCGTGAGAAAGTAATAGACAGATTGACTATACAAGGGGAGTAAGAGCAGCTATCAACCCACAGAGTATTTTATTTTTATGTCATCAAAGAAGCAAATTTTTATTTTAAGTGCGCATTTTTATGAGCATAAATGCTGGGATATCATCGCCAAATCCAGGAGGGATGTAACTCTTATTTTTTCGAGGATGATATTGTTCAGGGGGATTTGCGTTATTATTAGTGGTTTTTATGTAACCAACTTTATCATCTTTCAAGGGCTTTTTAGTGTGAATAGCACGCCCTTTTTGAGCAATTTTCTTTGACAATTTTGGAGACTGTCTCTTTCCAAGGATATCATCTGTTTGATCATCGGTCGTTAATGTCGAGAGATCTCCATTGAGCCATTCAATTTTTTCATTGCTCATTTCTTCAATGGCACTGATATACTTTTGATCAGCTTTTGTGACGATCGTAAAAGCTTTTCCGCTCCGATTTGCACGTCCTGTACGACCAATTCGATGAATGTAGTCTTCAGCATGTGTAGGAACGTCATAGTTGAAGACATGACTTACAGCTGGAATATCAAGTCCACGTGCGGCAACATCAGAGGCGACAAGAAGTGTGAGTTTATTGTCTTTGAAATCGGCTAATGTGCTCATGCGCGAATATTGATCCATATCGCCATGAAGTGCGCCTACACTAAAATTATGTCTGACGAGCGATCTAAAAAGTTCAGAGATATCTCTCTTTCGATTACAGAAAATAATAGCATTTTTGAGCTCATCGCCTTCATTGTGGATAAGTTCTCGCAAAACAGCTCTTTTATCCCATGATTTATTTCCAGATTTGACGAGCTGCTGTGTAATTGTAGTGGCTGTTGAGGATGCTTTTGTAACTTCAACAGTTACCGGAAAATGTAAAAATTGCTTTGTTAATTTTGTAATTTCCGGTGCCATTGTTGCGGAAAAGAATAAAGTTTGACGCGTAAAAGGGGTCAGTTTACAGATGCGTTCAATATCAGGAATAAAACCCATATCTAACATACGATCAGCTTCATCAATAACGAGAATTTCAACCCCCATCAGGAGCAATTTACCGCGTTCGAAATGATCAAGAAGGCGTCCTGGTGTTGCTATAAGAACATCTGCCCCCCGTTCAAGTTTACGATCTTGGTGTTCAAAAGAAACGCCACCAATAAGAAGTGCAACATTTAAACGATGATTTATTCCGTATTTGTCGAAATTTTCTTCAACTTGGGCTGCAAGTTCTCGTGTTGGTTCTAGTATGAGCGTACGGGGCATTCGCGCTCTTGCACGTCCTTTTTCAAGTAGTGTGAGCATAGGCAAAACGAAAGAAGCCGTTTTTCCAGTGCCTGTCTGGGCGATTCCTAGAACATCTTTTCTTTGAAGTACATAGGGAATTGTTCCACTCTGAATAGGCGTTGGAGCTGTATATCCCGCTGACTTTACTGCTTTAATAACCTTTTCGGAAAGACCTAAATCATCAAAACTGTTTAAAGGTGGTATCATTTTTCTATCAATTGCTTCGCGATTTTAACTTCGCTATCCGGACTCTTAGTGAGATTAAGTAGCCTACACACTATTAAAGAGGGTTAAGGTGCCTTCACAAAAAAGTCAACTATAACCGACATATACGCATAGGAAATATAATATAATATAATAATTAATAGAGAAATTGTTCTGATAAAATGCGTTCATCCCATGAATGGTTAGAGTCAAAAAGAATTGAGGCTTTTACTTCCTTTGCTGTTGAAATAGTAACTGAATGGACGGATTTAACTTCAACATTGTCGGCTGCAGCATTTACGGGACGTTTGTCAGATTCAAGCATATCAAAGCGTACTATTGCGGTATTAGGAAGCAGTGCTCCATGCCAGCGACGAGGACGAAAAGGACTAACGGGAGTGAGCGCCATAAGAGGAGCCATGAGGGGTAAAATAGGCCCTTGTGCTGATAAATTATACGCGGTAGATCCTGCTGGTGTGGCAACGAGGATACCATCACAACTTAATTGTTCCATACGTACGTTGTCATCAATGCTGATACAAATTTTCGCTGCTTGATAAGATTGCCGAAAGAGGGATACTTCATTGATTGCGAGTGCTTCAATAGTCTCTTGACATTCAGCTTTTGCAATCATGCGCAGAGGATGGATTTCCTTTTTATGTGCGACAGCAATGCGGTTTGGCAATTTTTTTTCATGAAATTCATTCATAAGAAACCCTACAGAACCTTGATTCATGCCGTAAATAGGTTTTCCAGTGTTCATCACATTGCGCACTGTTTGTAACATTGTTCCATCGCCACCGATTGCAACAACAACGTCAGTTTCTTCCAGAGAATAATGACCGTAAATGGAAATTAATTTATTGGTAGCTTTGATAGCTTCCTCAATTTCCGCAGAAATAAAATGAAAGCGGCTTGGTAGTGTAGTCATTAAAAATTATCCTGATATTTGCAACTTATTTTGTAACTTACTTTTTGAGAATTTTGAAGTTGGAATAAAAGCTGTTTTTATAACAAGAAGAGAATTTTGTAAAAAAAGGAATCTGTTTAAAGGTAAAATCATTGCAGGAGAGGCTAGGAAGATTGTGTAGGCGCATAAGTCATAAACAAGTATTTTTTATCGGAGTGATAATTCATCATTGAAGCTGAGAGGATGATCGGTTAAAAAGCTACGAATGATTTAATAATTAGTTTTAAGCACCCGTAGCTCAGCTGGATAGAGCGCTGCCCTCCGAAGGCAGAGGTCACAGATTCGAATTCTGTCGGGTGCACCAAACTCTTCCATTTCATTTTATATCATTTTTGTAACAGTGTTGATTTTTTGAGAATAAATTATTTCTATTTTAAGAAGGTAATTTCATTGAAATGCGTTATTAAGTTGTATACTGAATGGGACTTATTAATGAGAAAAATTGCTGTAATTTTTGTTATTTTTTCAAAGGGCATTATACACTCTGTGCAAACAACAGAAAATGCTTCTTAATTTATGAGCTAAAGCTACTCTGGCTATTATTTTAGGAGATAAATTGGAATTCAGAAATTTTGTTTTCAACATTTTTGTTTCTTTCTTATGAGCATGATTTGTTTATTTGATCAGTTTTAATCGTCACAGAAGTGTTAGAGAGTGGAAGTGCTTTTTTCTTTCTCATAGAACAAATGAGTAGCAGTATTTAAGTATGATTCTATAAATGAGTGAGAAAGAAAATTATGACTATTTTACTAAATCCAGGCAAAGTAACGCTTAACCAACTTGAGGCTATTTACTGGAATGGTGAAGTAAGCAAGCTTCATAATGATACGCATCTAGCTATTAGGAAAGGAGCAGATCGGATCGCTGAAATTGCTGCTGGAAGTCAACCAGTTTACGGTATTAATACCGGTTTTGGAAAATTGGCATCGATTAAAATCGATGCAAACGATGTATCTGTTTTACAAAGAAATCTTATTTTGTCACATTGTTGTGCTGTAGGAGCGCCTTTAGCTAAAAATATTGTGCGTTTAATGATGACTTTAAAACTCATTTCATTAGGGCGAGGGGCTTCAGGTGTTCGCTTGGAATTGGTGCATTTGCTAGAAAATATGCTTGCAAAAGGCGTTATTCCTGTCATTCCTGAAAAGGGGTCTGTTGGTGCATCAGGTGATCTGGCACCACTTGCTCACATGGTCGCAGTTATGATGGGAGAGGGAGAAGCATTTTTTCAGAATATTCGTATGAGTGGAGCAGCTGCTTTAGAAAAAGCAAGATTGCTCCCTATTACTTTAGAAGCAAAAGAGGGTCTGGCTCTTATTAACGGCACCCAAACATCAACAGCACTTGCCCTTGCAGGTCTTTTTCAGGGTTATCGAGCATTGTGTGGAGGACTTCTTGCAGGAGCATTAACGACGGATGCCGTCATGGGATCAACAGCACCATTTCATCCTGATATCCATATTTTACGCGGCCATTATGGCCAGATTGTTGTATCGCAAACATTAGAAAAGCTTATAAAGGATTCAGAAATTCGGGCTGCACATTTGTGTGATGATGACCACCGTGTACAGGATCCTTACTGTATCCGTTGTCAACCACAGGTTATGGGTGCATGTTTTGATGTTCTTGTAGCAGCAGCAAAAACACTGATTATTGAAGCAAATGCAGTCACGGATAATCCATTGATCTTAAGCAATGGTGAGGTTGTATCGGGTGGAAATTTTCATGCTGAGCCTGTAGCATTTTCTGCTGATCAGATCGCTCTTGCCTTATGTGAAATAGGGTCTATTTCTCAAAGACGCATTGCTCTTATGGTTGACCCAACAGTTTCTTATGGTCTTCCACCTTTTTTAGCGCAAAATGCGGGTCTTAATTCAGGTTTTATGATTGCTGAAATAACTGCGGCTGCTTTAATGTCTGAAAATAAGCAAATGGCACATCCTGCTTCGGTTGATTCAACCCCAACTTCAGCAAATCAAGAAGATCATGTTTCAATGGCTTGTCATGGGGCTCGTCGGCTATTGGCAATGAATGAAAACCTTTTTACTATTATTGGTATTGAAACGCTTGCTGCAGCACAAGGAATTGAATATCGTGCTCCTTTAAAAACAAGCTCCTTACTGCAGTCTGTTATGAAGCGTCTACGCAAAAATATTGATACTCTTAAGGTAGATCGTTATCTGGCTCCCGATCTTCATAAAGCGCATATCCTTGTGCGTGAAGGGCATTTATTATCCGTTTTACCGGAAATTTTTCCACGCTTAGAACCCCAATAATATTGTTTTGAGATCAAGTAGAGAGGAAAGGTACTTAATTTGGGGTGTGGTGATTGTATTTGTGTAATTTAATGAATATGTTCACCGATTTGCTGATATGTGTTGGGTATTCGTGCTCCATTATCTTAATTATCTCCTAAGATTACAACTCATGGTGATCTGATTTATCAGTACAAGTTTATGAAAGCTAATATTGAGAGAAGTGCTTTTGGGGATATTTTAGATGATTTAGATGACTATTGTTAGTCTATCCTTTAATAAGGTCACAAATTATAAATTGGACTTTACAACTATTTTATTATAGTTTTACCATTTATAAATGATGTATTGTGTGATCACATCTAGTAAAGTTAACAGACTTATTGTGTATTTTTCTTTTATTTAACATCCTTTGCAATGTTTTAAATTTACTTTTTATATTTTAAAATTGAAATAAAGGGGAAAAAATGTTTAAAGTCTGCACATTATCTACTTTAATAATGCTTATTTTTTGTTTTTCGCAAATTATGGAAGTTAATGCAAATCTTTGGAGGGGCAGGCTTCAAGATGGTGTATTTATGACTATGGTAGTACAGGAAAAAGATATGCTTGTTCAGGTTCGGATGACAAATATGGATATTGTTCGCATTTCAGATAAAAATTCTAGAGAAAAGGATAGATCTCCTATAATAGAAAAAGTTATGATAGCCACCATAGCTCTTTTTATTGAGAAATTCATATTTAGAGTTGGTGTTTTTTTTAAGAGGTGGGCTGAATCTGCACTTTCTCAGGCTTTTCAAAATTGGCGAGCTTCACTTTATCGTTGATTTAAGCTATTTAAATTGGTTTTCCTTTTCTGTCAAAAGTTGGTTTAGGGGCTATTTTTGCACAATTTATGATCGTTATAAAAATAAAAAGCAATAGAGAGTTTGCTTAGGGTGCTAATAGAAAGTTTTAATACATTTATTCCCAAAGGTAGTTATGTGAGTTTTAAGTTTCTATTTCTCTAAACGGAAAAAGCGTTGCAATTAATATTATATCAAATTTAACATTTTTTCTGCAAAAAATAGAGAATATGAAAATGAATTAAGTGATAATTATAAAAACTGCATTATCATTTGACTTAAAAAAGAGATAAAAGATTTATAAACGATAAAGAAGCTGAACAACTCGCAATAAAAGTATTTTTTTATCACTACGATAGAGTATCTGAAGGGCCATTGTTCAATGGTTTTTAATATATCTTCAACAAAAAATCATGAGGCTTTATTCATCTATGAAGCTAACATTGTCGTGTGCATTCTAGTCAATATTTCAGTTTCCATATCGGTATTTGTTGTGACAGTGAAGAGGGTACTGTTATTGATGTGAGATGTGTATTTTTATTAGAAAATGCACGTGAGCATTATCTACGTTTTAGCTGTGATTGATTATGAAGTTGATTTTATAAAGAGAAAAAGCGGTTTTTTAAAAGCTTCTCTTTGTTCAAGATGTTTATTCTATAAAAACATTTTCTCTTGGAAATTTTGCAATAAAGTTTTTGACAGTAGAAAATTGTGAACAAATGCTTTAGAAAATGGAAAGGGATTTTCATATTATAGATTACAAGTTTTTTTATGAATCGGATATTAAATTGAAGATTTAATATTTTAAAAATCCTGAATGAAAAAACTTATTTTTTTATATTAGCTGTTCAATTGTATGTTTTGATGGTGATGAAATAAAATTGGTTTTAAGCAACACTTAGAAAACTATTAAATTAAGTTTTTAAAGGCGCTTGCTCCATTGAGTTTTTTTTGCTAGGTGCGAAAATCATTGAACTTAAGTGCTATAATGATGCGTGAAGTAACATCATAGAGGTTTTTTTATCATCAATGGCTCTTTAAAATTAAGAGGGCAGAAGAGTGCAGTTTTTTTGTTGTGATCGGCGTTTATTGCATCATCGCCTAAAGTGATTTTATGCGTTTTAGCCCCTATGATGCTGTATTCTTTTGTGAAAATGGAGCAATAGAAATTTTAAATCCTTCACATTAGAAAGACTTTTCAGATTTCAATCGGCTTCAATGCTCATGAAGCTACAAATTTTACCTTTATGAAGGAGGGGGCATTTTGAAGAAGGAAAGAAATGGTATCAAGTGAACTTAAACGTGGGATGAGCAAACGCCAGGTTATCTTTTTAGCTCTTGGTTCTGCTATTGGAACAGGTCTTTTTTACGGATCTGCGCAAGCGATTAAGCTTGCTGGTCCAAGTGTTTTGATTGCTTATTGTGTTGCTGGTTTAGCTATTTTTATGGTTATGCGGGCTCTTGGTGAGATGATTATCCATAATCCGTTGCCGGGTTCTTTTGCTCGTTATGCTGCAAATTATATATCGCCGTTGGCTGGTTTTTTAACAGGATGGACATATGTTTTTGAGATGGTTCTCGTTGGTTTGGCTGATATCACGGCTTTTGCGACTTATATGGGGTTTTGGTATCCCGATGTTGCACCTTGGATATGGGCACTTAGCATTACATTAATCATTACCGGTATTAATTTGGCTGCAGTAGAAGTCTATGGTGAGCTAGAGTTTTGGCTATCTTCCATCAAAATTATTGCTATCATTGCTATCATCGTTTTAGGAATAGCAATTATTTTCTGTGGTTCGAGTATAAGTACAGTTTCCTCTACTGTTAGTATTCATAATTTATGGAAAAATGGTGGTATCTTTCCCCATGGTTGGGTTGGTTTTTTGGCCTGCTTTAGTGTTGTTATCTTCGCTTTTGGTGGCATAGAAATTATCGGAATGGCAGTGATGGAAGTGCAAGATCCTACACAGACTGTTTCAAAGGCCATTAATTCTACTCCGATTCGGATTTTGCTCTTTTATATCATGACTTTAACCATTTTGATGTCACTTTATCCTTGGAATGAAATTGGCTTTATGGAGAGTCCTTTCGTTTCAATTTTTGAAAGGCTTGGAATTTCATCAGCAGCTCATATTCTGAATATTGTTGTCGTTACAGCCGCTATTTCGGCAATGAATAGTGGAATGTATGGTGCTGGTCGCATGATATATGGGTTATCGCAGGAAGGTTATGCTTCGAAGAAATTTCAATATTTATCAAAAAATGGTATACCAATTTTTGTTATTTTATTGATTTTTGCCATTTTTCTTTTTGGTGTTGTCCTTAATTATTTTTATCATGATCGGCTTTTTTTTCTCATTGCGGCAATGGCAACATTTGCCACAGTTTTCGTTTGGATGATGATACTACTTTCGCAAGTTTTTATGCGGCTTAAAATGCCTAAAGAGGTGCAATGTAGTTTAAAATTTCCAATTCCATTTTGGCCGATAGGATCAATTTTTTCTGTCTTATTTATAGTTTTTATTTTTGTTCTGTTATGGTTTTTCGATGATACGCGACCAGTTTTAATTGTAGGTGTTAGTTGGATTTCTTGGCTCGTTATTTGTTTCTATGCACTTAAATTTTATAATTCGAAAAAGAACAAAATGCACCCTTATACGAATAAGGATTAAGCCAGAGATAAAAGTCTGGTGATTTTATAGTAGAAGGATATCCAATATGGCTCTGCCAAAGATTTGGAATAATCTACCAATCCACATTTTGTTTGAAAGCTGTCTGTAGGCCATTGCTGATGATAGCTGCTCAATCAAATAAAGTAGAGACAGCTATAAAAGACTGACAGGATTATTGACAATTACCAATGTCATAAATTTATTTCCCTAACTTTAATCGTTATTAGTGCGGCCTTAAAAGCTTTACCGGATACAAAAATGTTGTGAAAATTAATGGATAGCTTTCCCCAATCTATTTTGAAGTATTGTTTCATAATAGAAGAGTAATAAAAGGACTATTATAAATTTTTAAATTTAAATACGGATATTATTTTCATTTTGAAATAAATTTATAAAATATATATTATAATTATTTTTACTACAACTATCAAATAAATTAATATTTTTTATATTATAGAATAAAATATATTAATTTTATTAAATTATTATTTTTTTGATTCTTTAAGAATATCGTTTTAGATATTAATAATAGTTATGAGTGATGTTAAAATTTTTTCTATAGTTTACCCATTATGTATATTTTTCTACTTAGTTTACTATATAATAAGCTATATTGATGGCAGTAGAAAGTGGGATTATCAATAAAACAATTTTAGGATGAGTTTAGCTATTATACGCCCACTAACTTTTGATAAAAGGAGGGAAAATAGTGAAACGATGCAAAATTTTACAAAGATAGTAAATCTAAAATAGTAATGAAGGTACAATAGTTTTTTCTATAGCTATCAGATTCATTATGCCAGCAAAGGTAGAAAATAAGCTGCTTCTTTCTTGATGATTATGTCGCATTGAATATCTCTTTGCCTGACGATTTTGTACAGCTTTGATGACAACAGATATGGCGAACAAATTTTACTACAGTTTGTTAGAGAGCACAGGATACTGCGCGTGTCCTCATTTGGATGCGAAGGTATGTATGCTTTTTAAGAAGGCAAGTATGGATGTGATCATTTTTATTTTTTAAAAGGTACTCGGTCAGGATTTAATTTTTTTTAGACGATTTTTAGCAACGCTTAAATTATAAATGTAGGGGAATTTTGTAATGTTTTTTTTCTATTGTTAAGCTGAAAGTGCCCCTACAGGATTTTTTTTGCTGCCCTTCTATTCTTAAATTTTTTGAATGTCGTTTCAGTTTTTGCTCAATCTTCGGCTATTTTTATAGGCGCTCAGCTACAGATGATTTTATACACAAACATTCTGAGTAGCAAAGACTACAACAGATTGAGAATTTACGCGCCTTAATTCCTTTTAAGCAATGCTTCCCTCT
The DNA here is from genome assembly GCF_009936175.1 of Bartonella quintana. Taxonomy (NCBI): domain Bacteria; kingdom Pseudomonadati; phylum Pseudomonadota; class Alphaproteobacteria; order Hyphomicrobiales; family Bartonellaceae; genus Bartonella; species Bartonella quintana. Next base: position 744,265 of record NZ_AP019773.1, read on the forward strand.
TCTGATGGGGATCAGGGAGGAGTTTTTGGTGACGGATATTGCTTTGCGATTCATCGCGTTTTGGTTGAGGGTGTGCATTAAAAAAAAGCGCACTATCGCAAAACCTATGGATCCTTATGCTGGGAAATATATCGGTCTCGTTAATATAAATCTTAATCAAACAATTAATCAAGCTCTAACAGCGTTCATAACTGTCTTGGGCGTGCTGATAAAAATACAGAATGCTCTACGGTTCAATTAACCGTATACTAATTTATTCAAAATATTCAGGGAGAAAAAATAAAATAAGCTTTAAGATTTTTCAGTGCATAGTTCTGTTCAATAAGACCGGATGTAACGTAGGACAATCTCCTCAGAGTCTATATTAATACATTGTGAAAGAAGCTTAGTGTCGATCAGATTGAGATAAAAGGGCATTGTTAGAATGCAGAATGCCAACGCCTTATGACATTGATCAGAAAATAGGAGTAAGGATCAATGCAAGAGCAACAATTTATGCTTGTATGGTCCAAGCAGGATTCTGTATAAAGATAAATGAGGGGAGAGTGTTATACTTTTTAAGAAGAAAATCTTCCCATTTGTCAGCTTGGCGCTGTCATATCTCAGAGAACTGTCAAGCAGCACTTTAAATAGCTCTTTTTGAAAACCTATAAAAATGCATTGGGATGTGAGTCTTAAGTCTTTCTGCTGGTGATGGGCAACAGTCCTCACATTCTTTTTTTCTTTCCTGTGCGGGATTGTTTCTTCAATCCACCATTTCAATTCAGTCCTGAACTATCTTAGCCAACGAGGAAAAAATACTAACAAGTTTACAAGCCTTCTCATCGTAAATAAACCCATTGAAGGAGGAGAAAATGAAGAAAATCCTGAAATTATTAGGTGGAATAGCTTTATTTAAGCATGGTTAGATATTGTAATCAACCATCTTAATCGATTTTGGCATTATGGGAAAAACCCAAGTTTTTGATCAGTCTACGGTTTAACAAGCACTGTCACATGTGGCTGGAAATTAGTTTACTCTTCTCCCGAAGAGATGGATTCACGTGTGATCGAGTTTGTATCAGTTCATGAGTGCCATGAGTAACACAGGTTATCGATATAAATTGCAGGATACAAAAGGGGGCTTACTTTTCACAAGCTCCAAGAAGTGACTCGTTTTTAGTTAATCTGATGGTAGCCAGATATCAGCAGTTTATCGAAAATGACACCTCTGGCGTGATTAATGCAACGAAATAGGAACATGCTTGATGACTCTTTAAGAATGAAAGAAAACGTCAGAAAATGAAAAAAGCTTTATAAAAAAGATCATTAGTGTCACACACATTCTTGAGGAAGTAACTGGATGAACAGCACTAACGGAGAGAGAGCTAAAAAAACAATGGCTCTTTTAACCACAATACAGGTGAAGTCCATCAGCAGGCTACAAATTGGCAATGGTATTATTAACGGTCTGAACTGTGCGGGTATTCCCATTCACTACTTTTTTATCAAAACTTACTTGATGTAAAAATGGTTTTATTAAACTAGGGTGGTTCATCAATAGAATTGGTTTTGGTGAGATATTTTACTTCGATGACATCTCAATTTCAAGATGGTGAATACTCTGATGTATCGTAGATTTTTTTCTGGAGATTTACAGTTTTACGTTAATTTTTACGTGAGTAGTCTTTTATCTTGTCTGTTTAGAGATCATGTCTTCATCTTTGGATGAGGCAAGACGGCAGCATTAAATAGCATATTCTGAAAGGTTTCATTGACCAATGGTGAAGAATTTATGATAGGGCATTAAGGGAGCCTTGTTTTGATTCAAAGATTCTATTTGTTTATCCAAATCTTCATTTCAGGTATTGATAGCTTTGATATTGAAATGCGATATATCTCTGCTGCAATGTATATTGGTGAGTGTTCCCCTCCAGAATTTTTCGCAACTAAAGAGATGTTTGTTGTCCCATTTCTCGTATATTTTATCTTTTTCGTAGTTTTTATAAAACAATTTATGTGTTTTCTTTTTTGGTTCCTTCTGTATTTTTAAGAAGCTGGATGTAATTTTCATATTTAAATCTTTTCAAAATTTATATTTTATAGTGCTTTTCTTTACTATTATAAGCTTATTGAGACTATTTTTCTGGCGTTTTGCTTTACTGTTCTTAACTGTATTTGGAACCAATTCTTTAGAAAATTGCCAGCGTAAATTATGATTTCTATTTTTTTGTTCTCGCTTTACATAAAATACAAAACGTATTATCTGTACTGCGGTAGTGAGATGAGTAGTAAATGTTACTTATTTCATACTTATCATGTTTAAAACAGTGGTTTGCTTTTTTCCTGCATTTTTTGTTGAGAAAAAAAAGTTTGAAAAGAAATGATAATCAGAGTGTCGAAAAATCGCTTATATTCGCGCGTTTTTACAGCAGCTATTTTCTTTTTTTTATCAAACATGAATGTTGAGGCACGTTCTCCTTCGTCTGTATCACTTTCATGTGGGGGAGAAAAATTACCTTATAGATGCAGTGATGGTGCAAAACATACAATAATTGATAAAGTGTATAATTTCGTTGGATCTTCTGAAGAAAAGAATGGGAGTGATGATTTTTTTATATCGTCTGCTGTCATAGTGGCACAGGAGCCAAATACAGTTATCCAGGTCATACGTCTAAAAGTTGAAGGCACTGTTGGTGTAGAAGAAGATACCTATGGTGTAGTCGCTTCGCGAGGTGGGAGCGTTATTTTGAGCGATTCAACCTTTAAAAATGTATCAACAGCTCTGAGGGCTGAGAGTGGAACGATTGAGATGAATCGTGGATCGATTAAGAGTTCTCAGGCGGGTGTTTATGCGGAGAAGCAGGGAGCATCTGTTGTTTTAACAAATGTCAAAATTAAAGTGGAAGGTCAGGACGTTGGTCAAGAGGCGGCTCTTTTAAGTGATGTTGGTGCAGATATTAAGATGATGGGTGGATCGATTGATGTAATGGATGCGGCCGCCCTTTATGTGGGTACAAGAGGTAGTGCAACTTTAGATAGTGTTACTCTTACTGCAAAAAGTCAAAAAAATGCAAATAAAGAAGACGGCTTTCCTTATGCAGTTTTAAATGTAAACCCGTATGGTTCTATTTCTTTAAAGAATACCAATGTTACTGCGGCTGGTGTTCGTGCTTTATGGATGGGATTAGATGTTAACGCACAATTAAGTATCGGCCGGGAAAGAAACATTTTGGTTTCGCGGGTTAATATTGAAGACTCGACAATTACAGTGATAGGTAGCAAACATGGTATGCATTTTGATATGGATAAAGGAAACAATGAATACAAACAAGGAATTGTTTTTTTGAAAAAGGCGACTTTTGAGGTTCTAGATGGTGTAGCTATTCATAGTGAAAAAAGTAATGGTTATATTGCAGTAACCGCAGGCACAAAGATCTCTGGTGATTTATTGTTAACCGCTGAGAAGAGATCTTCTGTCGTGATTTTGGCTAATTCTTCCTTGCTTACAGGGGGTACTCGCGTTGCTGATGATTCTGTTGCTGAACTTTATTTGACAGGAGGGACAAAATGGGTTTTGACAAAAAGCAAAAAAATAAATCAGCAAGTCTCAAACCATGTAATTTCCTCCATTTCATTTGTAAGACTTTCTGATAGTGTTATTGCTTTCGAAACTCCAATGTTTCAGGAGTACCAGACACTTCATATTGGAAAAGGAGGGGAAGAAGTTTACAGTGCGCAGGATAGTGCAAGTCTTTATCTCAATACATATCTCAATGATGATGGTTCGCTCAATAATCAAAAGACTGACCGGCTTTTGATTCATGGTGATGTTTCTGGAAAAACTACAGTCTATGTGCAATTTGTTGCAGGCAATCAGGGGAAGGTAGTAGACGATGAAAATGCTCAAAGTATTTCAATTATTCAAGTTTCTGGAAAAGCAGCGGAAGATTCTTTTCAGTTGAATAGTGCTTATATCGCGTTGGAAGGTTTGCCTTACCAATATTATCTTCACGCCTATGGTCCAAGTTCTTCTCGTGGGAACGCACAGACTGCACAAAGATTAGTTAAGGGCGATGGAGATTTTTGGGATTTCCGCCTCGAGAGTAAATATATTCAGCCTACTTCGACTACATCTATTGTAGCTGATTCTGAGCTAAGGATAAGGGATGTTGTCCCGCAAGTTCCGACCTATCTTCTTTTGCCAAATGCTTTTTTTCATGCTGGATTGGTAGATATCAGTAATCAAAACGAACAGTTAAAAACTATGCAATCTGTTTTCGGTAAGCTGTTAAAAATCGATGAAACTGCTGCTTTGTTTGTTCACTGTTATGGCGGAAGTTATCTTTATATCTCAGACCTTTCTGCACTTGAATATGGGTACGGAGGCAATTTTGACTATAATGCTTTAAAAGTCGGTATTTTGCTCAAAAGAGCGGAAAGCGCATACGGAATTACATCCTTTGGGCTTGTGGGGACTCACGGAAAACTTTCTTTGCAGCCTCGGGATGTTGCACACAGTCAAAAAAGCACATTTAACAAATGGTCAGTTACAGCATATAGTAGTATAGAACATGACGTTGGTTTTTATATGCATAGTCTTTTATCCTATGGCCTGTTTGAAGGTGATATTCTTACTCTTACACGAGGTAAAACAGCAAAATTAAAGGCGAATCCTCTGAATATCTCTTTGTCTGCTGGTAAAGCGTTTATAACAAGGTATGAAGGTCTTATTTTTGACCCGCAGGTTCAGCTTATTTATCAAAATCTTCAATTTCATAAGGCTCGTGATATTGACGGTTTTGATATTGCGATGGGAAAATCTGATCAATGGATAATGCGTGTTGGTGCGCATTTCATTAAGACTCTTGCAGAATCTGAAAAAGATCGTGTCATTTCTTTTTACAGCAAGCTTCATTTTGTTAATTATTCTGGAGGCAAACAATTTGTACACTTTAAAGATGCGTTTCAGTTGGGATCTTTTGGTTCTTCCTTAGAAGTTGGATTGGGTTTTAATTCGCAATTGTCTCAAAAAATTGCACTTCACAGTGATCTCATCTACCAACATAAGCTTACTAAGGCTGGTTTTTCTGGAGTTCGTTTTTCTGGTGGATTGCGTTATCATTTTTAGTCAATCCTTTGAAAAATTGTAAATAAGATGAGAGCTTTATGGTGTTTTTATTTTTTAATGTCTGATTCAATTGCTTGGTTTTTAGAAAAAGTTGTCATATCTACAAAGAGGCTATTCAAATTTGAAGTGGTGAAAATAGGTATGACATTTATTAAACACTTTTTCACTAAACACGATAAGAATAATGAATTAATGCGATAAGAATGCATAAATTAAATGACAATGTTTCGTTACAAGCTCATCCTTATAGAATATCGGTGCAAAAAATAGTTTTGAAGAAATTATAATTCTTCATTGCAACTGAGATAGATATTACAAACAAGACATTAAAATTTTTTTTACAAAACATCCACTTTAACTGGTAGCGGGTTAATTGTTCGTTTTATATTGGAAGACGGTCGTATAGTGTGGAAATTTTTCTGATGTTTTTTTGTGGAAAGAGAAGGCTTGTATTAAATATATTGAGCACAAATCTCTTCTCATCCATAATATAGAGTGAGTGCGGGGTATGTGCATTTTTTCTATTACTCGGCGATTGTATGAAAATGAAAATTATGGAGGAAAAACAGACGAGGGAGGAAGTTTTTCTTTGAGCGCCGTGTTGGATATACGAAAAATTTATAGCGTGTAAGAAAAACTATTGCCAACACTATTGGAGAAGATGCAATCTTTTCTTGGTTCTTAGTTTGGAGTGGTTTAGGAATTCCTAGCTTTTCATCAATATTTCTTTCAGTAACATTGTTGTCTTTTATTTTTTCTTCATTTACATTTTTATTATAGCATGGATGTATCAAATTTTCTTTATAAAAAGAATTTTTTTAATTTATATAAGAAGTAATAATTTAATGATAAATTTTATATTAAAAATATATTTTTAATTATTAAATATAATTATTTATTAAATATAGTATTTTATTTATATTTTTAGAAATTATGTTTCAAATTTATTTAAATGGCATGATAGAAATTTAAATTGTATTATTACGATATAATTTTTAATAGAAAAAAGTGAATTAAAATGGGTATCTCAAGTCCATCTAGTGATTCACACGGTAATTCATATTCAAAAGGTTTCTTTGAAAAATGTGCTCCTTGGGATTAAGTACTAGTGTAACCAGGGATGATATTTTATAGGAGCGCTAGCAGAAGCAGAAACTAGGTTCATGAAAAATCTCACTAAAGGTGAACTGAAAGGCGGGATTAAAAGTCTTTTCAGGGAAGAATCGCATGGACTTATGATAGGGACTAATATTGGTTTTATGAATAAAACTACTGAGTGCTTTAATTGGTAAAGCCAGTGTGCCGATTTTAATTTGTACAGAATATCCATAAAGATATTTCTAAAGTCGATATTGTTATCGCCACTTGTGTAGCGATATATATTTTTAACAGTATTAAAATCGCATTTATTTTTTTAATCTTTTCTTACATATTTAAATAGCGAATTTGTAAAAATATAAAATTATAATTATTTGAAAATATTATTATTTATATTAATATTAATTTTTATTATTAAATAAAATAATTTGCAATTTAGATAAATATATATTATATATTACAAATTTATATTTTTATATACAAAAATAAAAATTAAGTGAAATAGATTTTAGTGAAATATTCTTTATAATTTTAATTTATCTATTTGTAAATTTTATATTTTATATACATATTTAATATTTTTTAATTATTTTATATAAATATAATTTATATATTTACCTGAATTATATTTATATAAAATATTATATTAAAAGTGAAAATTAAGATATTATGTATAATAATTTAATGTATTAACATTTATAAAATTTTTATTTATATATTTTATTATTTATTTAATTCTATTTTTGTAGAGAATATTATATATATTTTAATATATTAATAAAGTTATTTTTGCAATTTTTCTGAAGAAGCAAATAGTTATTACAAATGTTATTGATTATTGGTGATGCAAGCAATGTGCTTGATAATGTAGAGATTAAAAAAGACTGAAAAATTTTTTGCATGCAATTCATAGATTCTTATAAAAACTTTTTGAAAAATTATAAAAGAGGAAAAATAAATTGTGGGCAAATATTAAGCGTTTATAATGAAATTCTTCACTTTCTAGTGGGATTACCGTTTTTGCATTTACAATGCATTAATTGCATGTGTAATCTATTCTAAGATTTTGTTTAAAATCCATAGATAACCTCTATTTTGATTTTTTATTGAATAACTGTATTGATGTATAACAAAAGTGTATGAAATACCAAAATAATAAGCGTTTTGATTTGAAATATGAAATCTGATTGCTTAATAACCAAAAAATCTATGTATTATCAAACTTACTTAATCATTTTTTCCTATTTAAAACGCTCATTTGAGCTAATTTCCGTGATTAATATTTGTTCTGCAATGAAAAGTCATATGAGTTAATTGGGATATCAATAAACTTTGCAGACAAATTTAAAAAATATACGATAACGCAATCTTACAGTTATTGTGGATTTCATTTTATGAACTTAAGAAGCATCACGATTAGCATTACAAATGTTTGCAAAAAAATGCTTTTATCACGAGCTATTCAATTTCTTTGTCGTTTATAATTTTTTTCATCATTTTATCTTAGCTAAAAGATAATGTCTAATGAATTTCTATTTATCTTATTTTATCTTAGAACGATGGAGTTATACTGATGTCAAAAAAAGTCATGATCGTGGAAGATAATGAACTGAATATGAAGTTATTCCGTGATCTTGTAGAAGCGAGCGGCTATGAAACCGTTGAAACACGTAATGGTCTTATGGCATTAGATTTGGCTCGTTCATCAATGCCTTCTCTTATCCTTGTGGATATTCAGTTACCTGAGGTATCAGGGATCGACGTCATTAAACAATTAAAAGAGGATGAAGTACTTAAATCTGTTCCCGTTGTTGCTGTAACAGCTTTTGCTATGAAAGGGGATGAAGAGCGAATTCGTGCAAGTGGTTGTGAAGAATACATGTCAAAGCCTATTTCCGTTCCCCATTTTATCGCAATGGTAAAGCGCTTTTTGGACTGAAACTTTTTTAAGTGATAGTAGAAAAAGACACTAAAAAAAGCTAATGAAGTAGCTGCGTTATATTGAAGATGTTTTTGTGGGTTAGCGCATAAGGTATTTTGGAATATCAAAGCACAGATCCTGAAAATGAAAACTGAGAATTCAGAGTTTTTCTAGCCGATATCTTCTTAATTTTTCCCTAAAAAGAAGTTAATTCCTTATACATCTCTACTTTTTTCCGACAGATATAAACTGGTCGTATATTTTTCCAAAAAATCCGCTTTAGCAGAGAAAAAGCCCCATACAAACAGAGGGGGGCCTTATGAAGGGTGCAAAAATTGAACCTAACGCTTTGAGAATTGGAAAGAACGACGTGCTTTTGCTTTACCATATTTTTTACGTTCAACAACACGGCTATCGCGGGTAAGAAAGCCCCTTTTTTTCAAGATTGTGCGAAATTCTGGCTCGTAATAGGTTAAAGCTTTAGAAATACCATGGCGTACTGCACCAGCTTGTCCAGAAAGACCACCACCTGTAACGGTTGCAATAATATCAAATTGGGTATCCCTGTTTATTGCAACAATTGGTTGACGAAGAATCATTCTAAGAACAGGACGTGCAAAATATTTGTCAAATTCCTTATTGTTAATGGTGATTTTTCCGAAGCCTGGTTTTACCCACACGCGGGCAACAGCACCTTTACGTTTTCCTGTTGCATAGGCACGGCCTTGTGAATCAAGCTTTTGTACATGGATAGGAACGACATTTTCATGAGTTTCTGTAAGACTTGTTACTACGCTAAGCTCAGAAAGAGAATTAATTTCAGCCATAATCAAGCAATCCTTTTGTTTTTGCGGTTTAAAGCACCAACGTCAAGAGTTTTGGGCTGTTGCGCCGCATGCGGGTTTTGACTTCCAGCATAAACATGTAGATTCCTCAATTGGCGACGACCAAGCGGTCCACGAGGAATCATACGCTCTACAGCTTTTTCAACAACGCGTTCAGGAAAACGTCCTTCAAGAATCTGACGTGCGGTGCGTTCTTTGATTCCACCAATATAGCCGGTATGCCAATAATATTTTTTATCTGTATATTTCTTGCCAGTAAGAGCTATTTTATCTGCATTGATTACAATAACATTATCACCATCATCAATATGTGGAGTAAATGTGGCTTTATGTTTGCCACGTAAGCGGTTAGCAACGAATGTGGCAAGACGACCTAAAACAAGGTTCTCTGCATCAATAATAACCCATTTTTTCACCACTTCAGTTGGCTTTTGTGAAAAAGTTGCCATAGAAGTATCCTTTATTAAAACCCTTTAACTGAGGGCATTTTTGTTGCTTTGCGTTGAAAATTGTTATCAAGCGAAATATTTAACTATTATCTGCTCTGATATAATGTCTTTCGATTTACGTCAAGAGAAAATAAATACTGTAAAACAGTATCTTATTATTGAAGTATTATAAGCCTAAATATTTGCAGCACCTTACGCATAATTTTAAGCGAGAATGGATGCCGTCAAAGAGTGCCTCATCTTTAATTCTTAATTGTATTTTATTCGCTTTCATTGTAAAATAAATAGTAATGCAGCGGTTCCATTATTTTCTCAATGTTCAATCTTCTGCCTGTGGTCAGGCTTGGTTAGATGCCCTTGATATTCAGGGAATAAATAATGCACGTGCTATTTCTCAAAAATTTGGTTTTCCAGATGCGTTAGCGCGTGTTCTCTCGGCAAGAGATGTAGATGAATCTGAAGCTGTAGCTTTTATCAATCCAACCTTGCGCACGCTAATGCCTGATCCAGAAAGTTTTATGGATATGCAATGCGCAGCAGAGCGCATCGTTAAAGCTATTCTGAATCAAGAGAAGGTTGCTGTTTTTGGTGATTATGATGTTGATGGTGCGTGTTCATCAGCCCTCATAGCGCGCTTTCTACGTTATTTCGAAATAGAAGTAAAAATTTATATTCCTGATCGTATTATTGAAGGATATGGTCCAAATGAACAAGCAATGAGGATGTTAGTACAAAAAGGTGCTCATTTGATTATCACCGTTGATTGTGGCGCGAACAGTCCAGATGCAGTAAGAGCAGCTAGGTTGGAAGGTGCTGATGTTGTGGTTTTAGATCATCATCAAATGACAGAGGTTCATCAGGAAGCTGTTGCACTGGTCAACCCTAATCGCCCGGACGATTTTTCTGGACAGGGGCATTTATGTGCTGCTGGTGTTGTCTTTGTTACGTTAGCGTGGGTTAATCATTTATTGCGAAAAAAAAAGTTTGGAGAGAAGCTTCCTGACCTTCTCAGTATGCTTGATCTTGTTGCATTGGCAACCATATGTGATGTTGTTCCATTACAAGGTGTTAATCGTGCTTTTGTGGTTAAAGGACTCCAAGTTGCTCGTTCCATGCATAATTTCGGGATAGCAGCTTTAACAAAGGTTGCGCATATAGATGAGCCACTCAATAGTTTTCATTTAGGTTTTTTGTTAGGTCCTAGAATTAATGCAGGAGGGCGTATTGGAGACCAGGCTTTGGGCGCGCGTTTGCTCTGCTGTGAGGATAAAGACGAAGCTGACAAAATAGCAGAACGATTGGATCGTCTTAATCAAGAACGCCAAGAAATGGAGGGTGTTCAATTAGCACAAGCAGAATCTTATATTGATTCCCTTTATCAAGAAAGAGAAACACCAATGTCAATTGTGATTGCTCATCAAGAATGGCATCCAGGAATTATTGGTATTCTTGCATCCCGTTTAAAAGAACGTTTTTTTTGTCCTGTTTTTTCCATTGCTTTGAAAGAGGATGGAAGCGGTGTAGGATCAGGACGCTCCATTGAGGGTATAGATTTAGGAGCACTTGTTCGTGAAGCTGTTATGTTAAATTTATTAGAAAAGGGTGGGGGACATAGTATGGCAGCTGGAATTACGATCCAATCGACAAAAATTGAAATCTTCCGAGAATGGCTGGAAAAAAAAGTTTCTTTAATGGTTTCACGGTTGCGTGCTAAAAAATCTCTTAGCATAGATGGTTGTCTTTCTGCTTCTGGTGCCAATCAAGCGCTTTTTGATATGATCGAAAAAGCAGGGCCATTTGGTTCAGGGAATACTACACCGGTTTTTGTTCTTCCCTCTCATCGGTTAATTAATCTGTGTGAAGTTGGAAAAGGGCATCTTCGCCTTGTTATCTCTAATATGGAAGGAAAAAAACTGCAAGGAATAGCATTTCGTGCTATGGGAACACCGCTTGGTTACTTTCTTTCTGAAAATATTGGTGAAATGATCCATGTGGCTGGTAATCTTAGTTTGAATTATTGGAATGGAACTATCAATCCACAACTGCGCGTTATTGACGCAGCAGCAGTGGTTTGAGCGAGATATTTTTTTGAAAATTAGATGTCTAGATTGGAAGCAAAAGTAGAATTTTCTTGTATGAATCGAAATCGTGCTTCTGATTTCGTTCCCATTAAGCTTTCTACTGTATGTTTAGTTTCTTGCATTTCTGCTATATCAATAGAAACGCGTAGCAGTGTACGTTTTTGAGGATGCATAGTCGTTTCTTTAAGCTGTTCAGCGCGCATTTCTCCAAGTCCTTTAAAACGTCCAATTTCGATTTTAGCTTTTCCGGTAAATTCAGTTTTTAGCAATTCATTCTTATGGGTGTCGTCACGTGCATAAGCGACTTTTCCCCCTTGCGATATTCTGTAAAGGGGAGGGACAGCAAGGTATAAATGTCCTTGACGAATAAGATCCGGCATTTCTTGAAAAAAGAAGGTAATAAGGAGTGAGGCAATATGAGCACCATCAACATCCGCATCTGTCATAATAATAATACGTTCATATCTGAGATCTTTTTCGCGATAATTAGAGCGCGTTCCACATCCAAGAGCAAGTATAAGATCACCAATTGTTTGGCTTGAGTTCATTTTCTCGTGTGCAGCACTGGCTACATTTAAGATTTTTCCACGAAGAGGTAAAATTGCTTGGTTTGCTCTGTTGCGTGCTTGTTTAGCGGAACCACCAGCCGAGTCACCTTCAACAATAAATAATTCCGCACCAGCAGCACAGTTTTGGCTACAATCTGCCAGTTTACCGGGGAGACGTAATTTACGTACAGCAGTTTTTCGGTTTATTTCTCTGTCTTGGCGTCGTCTGATGCGTTCTTCAGCACGCTCAATAACCCAATCAAGAAGTTTTGTTGATTCTTGTGGAGAATTTGTCAGCCAATGGTCGAAAGGATCGCGTATTGCATTCTCAACGATACGCTGTGCTTCGATTGTTGCTAATCGATCTTTGGTTTGTCCAACAAATTCAGGATTTTTGATGAAAACTGAAAGTATTGCAGCCGTTGAAATCATAACATCATCGGATGTAATAACAGCAGCACGCTTGTTGCCTATTAACTCAGCATAGGATTTCAATCCGCGCAAAAGAGCTTGACGCAGTCCTATTTCGTGTGTTCCTCCTTCTCTGGTAGGAATCGTATTGCAGTAAGACTGTACGTAAGGATTGCCACCATGCCAAGCAATAGCCCATTCAACTGAGCTATGATCATTATAGTGTTTTGTTTTGCCAGAAAAAATTTCCGATGTTACCCGATATTCATCTTTCAGTGACGAGAGTAAATAATCTTTAAGTCCATCAGGGAAGTGGAAAACAGCTTTTTCGGGAATATTCTTTGTTCCTTCAAGTATGACAGGATCGCAATTCCAACGAATTTTTACACCGCCAAAAAGATAGGCCTTGGAGCGCGCCATCTCATAAATTTTTTCTGGATCAAAAGCTGCTTTTTCGCCAAAAATTTCGCTATCAGGATGAAACCGAACGCGTGTACCACGACGATTATAAACATAACCCAAATCTTCCAACCTAGATTGAGGAATACCACGTGAGAAGCGTTGTCGGTAAAGTTTTCGTTCTCGTGCTACTTCAACTTCCATATCATCAGAAAGAGCATTGACGACAGAAATTCCTACTCCGTGTAACCCACCAGCAGTTTGATAAGCTTTTCCATCAAATTTTCCACCTGAATGGAGTTGCGTCATAATGACTTCAAGAGTAGATTTGTCCAACATTTGAGGATGATTTTCAACAGGAATGCCGCGTCCATTATCTGTAACAGTTAAATAACCGTTTTTCTCTAAGGACACGTCAATTAAGTCTGCATAACCAGCCACCGCTTCATCCATGGCATTGTCAATAATTTCAGCAAACAAATGATGCAGTGCCTTACTGTCTGTTCCACCAATATACATTCCAGGGCGTAAACGTACGGGCTCTAAGCCCTTAAGCACGCGAATAGAGAGGGCATTATAGTTATCTTCTTGCGTATCTTTTTTCGAAGTCATTGCTTCTGAGCTCATTGAAGGCTTCAGATTTTTTTCTTTTGTGTTTATCTGAGATTGAGCCTTATTTAAAATACTAAAAAGATCTTTGTTTTTATCGCTCATGGCGTTTGATTATCTACCTCATTAAAATAAAATCTTAATAAAAATAAATTTTATGCCTGTTTTTTATTTAAAAATCAATGCACTTAAGAAACATCAATTGTTGGACCAAAAATTTGTTCAAATGCTTGTTTCAGAGCAATATCAATATCGTGCATTGTTACAGAGAAACCTAGATCAAGAAAGCTGGTTACACCGTGCTCTGTGATTCCACAGGGAACAATCCCTGAATAATGCGCTAGATTAGGATTAACATTGATGGAAACGCCATGAAAGCTGACCCATTTGCGTACACGGATTCCAATAGCTGCGATTTTATCTTCGGGAGAGAAACCGCTTTGTGTGAATGGGTAATTGGGTCGTTTAACCCAGACACCAACCCGATCTTCGCGGCGTTCGCCTTTAATATTAAATTTTGCAAGCGTCTGTATGATCCATTCTTCTAATGCACCAATAAAGGCACGGATGTCTTGTCTTCGGCGTTTAAGATCAAGCATAATATAAGCAATACGTTGCCCTGGACCATGATATGTAAATTCACCACCACGGCCTGCCTCATAAACTGGGAATAAATGAGGTGCTAAAAGGTCTTTTTTCTTCGCACTTGTGCCAGCTGTATAAAGGGAAGGATGTTCAAGAAGCCAAACCTGTTCAGGCGCATTTTGTGCAAAAATGTTTTCTACATGCTCTTGCATATAATGCAGTGCTTCAGGATACTCGATCAAGTTATTACTTATTTTCCATTCAACAGGTGGATTGCCGGGGATTGTTTTAAAGTGATGTAGTAAGTGATTACGATCAGGACGTTTCAATTCAAATGGCATGAGTAATATTTATTTTGGTATTCGCAGTTTGTGTTGTAGTTAGTAAACGTAATTGCAGAGTAAGATATGAAATTGTTTATTAAAATTGAGATAATATGATAATGAATTTTAATCTTAAGAAAATTCGCTACGCCCAACAATTTACGCTCATTTTACCATCTTCCTGTCGCACCACCCCCACCGGATGATCCACCGCCACCCCTGAATCTCCCTCCTCTTGAATGACTACCAAAGATTCCACTAAAGCGTTTGCCGCTAGCACTTAAGTTTAAAAACCAAGGTGTAAAGACGATACCCATCCAGAGATATCTTTGTGGGCCTATTTTTTTCCCAAAAATCATTGCAAGAATGGGCAAACCAACCATTATAAAAAGAACTAAAAATATGATTACATTGGTGACCATTTCTTCTTTTTTAGCTTGTTTACGTTTTTCTTCAATATTTTTATTTTTCTCATTGATTCTAAAAGAAAAATAAGAGTTATTTTCTGTAATGACTTTGATAATTGCATTAACTGCTTCGACAATGCCTTTTTGATAGTTTCCTTCACGAAAATTGGGAAGAATGAAGGTATTAATGATGACTGCAGAAGTGGCGTCTGTTAGTGTGCCTTCCAAACCATACCCCACTTCAATACGTACTATGCGTTCATTTGGTGCAATTAATAGCAATACACCGTTATTGATCTTTTTTTGACCTAATTTCCATGTGCGGAAAAGAGAATTACTGTATGTTTCTATATCAATTCCTGAAAGGGTAGGGAGAGTAACAATAACAATTTGATCTCCAGTTTTTTCTTCGAGAACAGCTAATTGTTTTGTTAAATTTTCCTTTGTTGTATTATCGAGCAAATGAGCCACATCGTTAACATAGCCAGTTAAGGGAGAAAATTTTGTTTGTGAACAAGCAACATTTCCCAATGCAGCAACCAAATACAGAAAGCCCATAAAAGCACATAAAGATGGAAAAACATTGTGTTGCGTAAAATATCGAAAGGATTTCATCAATTAAAATTGATCTTTGGTGTTTGTTCGCTATTGGTATCGATAGTAAATGTTGGCATAGGTTTTGCATCGCGAAACCATAATTTTGCCCAAAGCATTGTTGGCATTGTCTTTAGGCTAGTATTATATATACGGACTGATTCGATATAATCACGGCGAGCAAGAGAGATACGGTTTTCAGTTCCTTCTAATTGTGATTGAAGAGCGAGAAAATTCTGATTTGCTTTGAGATCAGGATAATTTTCAACAACAGCCATAAGACGCGAAAGTGCGCTTGATAAATTTGCTTGATTTTTGAGATATTGCTGCATTATTTGTGGCTCAGTTAACATATCGGCATTAATATTTACTTGCGCTACCTTTGCACGTGCTTCGACAACATTTGTAAAAACAGCTTGTTCGTGGGATGTGTAAGCTTTGACAGTTTCTACGAGATTGGGAATGAGATCTGCACGACGTTGATATTGATTCAATACTTCGCTCCATGTTGCACGTACTTTTTCTTCATTCGTTGGTATCGTATTAAACTCGCAGCCACTTAAAGATGGTATTAAAAATGCTAAGAAAATAGCAATTAAGAATCGTCTTAACATTTTAATTACAGGATAAGAAAGTCTAATTGAAGCAGTTCGTACATTTAACATAAATATATCTCCGCAGCTATTTTATGTGTAATATAGGATGTATCTTTTCGATGAAAAGTACTGTGAATTTTATAAAAAACATTTGATGAAAAAAACGTGTCTTTATGAGTTTCTATTGTGTTTAAGTGATTGGTTAATATTAAAATAATAACTTATATTGTGTAAATATTAAGTGTCAATTATGCTTGAACAGGTTAAGCTCTTCCTGCCTTTTGATTAAGAAATCACTTATGTTTTAGAGATAACAATAGGAGAAAAAGTTTTGGATGAGCTTAGAGGATTCTGGAGATAAAAATTTGAAAATCTTACCCTAACAGTTAAAAAATATAAGTGCCCAAGTTGGTTCGGGGGCAAAATCCAAGCCTATTTACCACAATTTGCGGGTACTTAATCATGCAAATTTCCCTGTAAAAGAGCAAAGAGACAAAGACCTTGCCGTTCATCATCATCAAAATGTTATGGTGTATGTCCATAGCGCGCGTGATCCTGCTATGACCGGTCATGCCGGTCAGTCATGTTTTGCAATGGGCTCAAGCTAATGCATTGTATGGGGGAACAGAATGACTGCCATTCCCAAAACCATTCAAAGAGCCAAGTCCGTTTAGATGATCCGTTGGATTAATGATATACCTACAGTGCACTGATACGTGAAGCCGTGCTGATCACCAATATTAGCAAAAATCACGATTATATTAGTCGCTCTGGTCAATCACAACGCATTCGCTATTCAATCAGTCTTTTGCCGTTTTTTGATGGGGGGAAACTGCAAGAACGATATCAAGAGGGACAATACCCATGAAGATACCAGCAAAGCACCTTTTTGTAGAGCTAAAGGATATGAGCCTAGATCTCATCTGTTCTTAACATGCGATGGCTGTTTTAGCAGACTGTGCAATTGTAGTGAATGCAGAAAAAGGCATTGAATCTGTATCACAACGGCTATTCTTTAATGCTACTACAGATTGTTACTCTAACGAACTCCTTTAATATGATATCATAAAGCAAGAAATAGAGTCATTAAGAGGTTGTACTCTGCACATGCATCACTTTGATAGAGCAATAGGTATTCTAGGGGGTATTGGCACCTTTGATCTTAGGATTATTGTGGAATCAACATCAATTAGAAACTAAGATAACGGGGACACCTTCGAATGGGAAAAAGTAAGAGAGGCAATATGGACGTCTTTCACGTCTAAGACTTAGTATTATACATAAGAACATAGTAAGATTAATATCTCACATGATTCTAGTTTATTTGAATCCGGATCAGAATCCACACTTTAATGCGTGTTTTAATTGACTATTTTTATAACTAATTGTTATGAATGAACAAATCATAAAAAGCAAATCATGATGCAAATACTATGATGCATATAAGCATTCAAAAGCAGCTATCATCATAACAGTTCATAATATTTTTTTATCATAAACTCGATAATCACTGTTAAATGTCATTGTTTGAAATTGTCGATAACATAAATTGCATATATTTTAAAATTACATCTCGTTTTAAAAGATTGGATTGTTAGCCGCATTTAAAAACAAAATTTTCTGTCACCAAAATGGAGGAGAACAAAATCTACGTCTGTTATAGCTATCTTAATCACACTATGTAAGGGATTAATCGTTTAAAACTGTTATAAGCTTATAGGTTTTAATTCATTGAATAGTGGGAAAGGTTGCATTTACAGGCATGCCAAGATCCGCAGCAATTTGAACCCTTGGTTACAGTCAACAAATGCTGCTGGAAAACCGTTTGTTCGCAAAGGCATGAGTATTATCGAATAAGAAAGCAGAAAAGATTCTTGATGAAGAAACAATTTGAGAAAGCCGTTGAACAAGCTGTCAAGGTTTCCTTAACCGATGAACAATTCGCGACGTTAGTGTCCTTTTGCTATAAGGTTGGAACAAAAGCCAAAAGCCTTTTGCGATTCTACCCTATTTAAAAAGCTCAATAACGGGGATTATGATTCTGTTCTGGCGGAATTACAGAGATGGACCAAAGCAGGAGGTAGACGTTTTCAAGGTCTTGCGAACCGTTGAGCAGCAGAAGCAGGTTTATGAGCAAGAGGGGCTTATATTTTTTCCAATACGCAAACAGTGTAAACAGAAGAGTTTACAGGTCTTTTTAAAATAAAAGGCTCTAGCGCCGATTATAGGTTCCTGTTCTGGTTTAGGTGGTCTTTTGGCAGGAATGGTCCAGTTTAATAAGGCATTAGCTGTCGTTATGGTTTTGGCAGCTTGTACAGGTATTGCCGATTGTCTTCAAACGCTTCTTTCAGGAAGCGTTTATGATCTGGTGGATAAAAAGAAATCTGATGATAACAGGTGCAGCTTTGGCCATTTTTTAAATGGCTTTAGCAAAATATATTCAAAAACAGAACAAACAGGGTGAACACTTGTTTGGTTGGGTCAATAATCAGAAAACGAAGTAATCAAAAGAAAGATCTCACAGAAACAGAACAACAGCTGCTTCACAAGGATGATTAAAACCTACAAAGGCGTGAAAATGATGTCTTGTTGTGTGAAGCGGATAGCATTCATCATCTTTATGTTTTGTTATCAATTTTGCTCGCCTTATGGACGTACTGGACAATATCTTCTTACATCTAAAAGTGGCTAACAAGAATTAGATACAGCAAACCTCTCCTTCAAAATAGCGAAAAAATACCTAAAAAAGAAGTTCTGATTCGCAATAATTGAGGAAAATCTCAAAAAATTTTTTAGAATCACAAGAATATTTCTTCTTCTAACAGAAACTTTGTTTAAATGCTTCTGTCATTTGGTAAAATTACGCAAACTTCGCATTGATTGGGCTGAATGTCTTCTAGATATGTCTTCTAAATTGGGTGTGTTGATAACGTTTTTATCTTCTGTAGAGATTGGGAAAAAGTGTGTACATTTGGAATGGAAGACAAGATCATAGAGCTGTACGATTTAGGTCAAGAGACAGCAGCACTATTGAGAAAAGAAGCAGATGCTTATCATAAGGATTACCATAAAGCCTTCAGATTCATTGAGCTGTAAAATAATTTTTGGCATGTTTGTTAGAAATTTGCAGTATTTTTCACAACAGAACTTAGCAAAATTCAAACAATTTCTAGAAAAAGCTAGCAAAAAAGAACGCGCTTTGTAAAGCTAGGTTTGAAAATTCTATTGCCCGCTTTTATTTAGGCATCCCTCATGTTTAAAAACGCTAACAAAAATAACAGGTTATGCATAATAAAAGAACATGGTGCCCCCAGAGAGACTCGAACTCCCGACCCCCTGATTACAAATCAGGTGCTCTACCAACTGAGCTATAAGGGCATAATCACATAGGGAGTAGCACAAACTCACAAAAAGGAAAACAGAAAATTATCAGTTTTTGTGCATGTTTTTAAAAACCTATATTATAAAATAATCAGCTTCTTTATTTTTTTATCATCTTTGACAGAAATGTTGGTACTTCATAGAAGCTTTTGTGAGAGAGCTTACCACTTTCATTATGAGATCACGAATCAGGAGCGGGCGATTGATGAGAAAGATATTTTTCTAGCCAATGAATATTATAATTACCTTCTGCAATATCTTGGTTGTTAATGAGATCGCGAAAAAGAGGTAATGTGGTTTTGATTCCATCGACAACAAATTCATCTAAAGCACGTCGTAAACGCATCATACATTCTAAACGCGTACGTCCATGAACAATCAACTTTCCAATCATGCTATCATAATAAGGCGGAATACGGTAACCTGAATAAGCACCTGAATCAACGCGAATTCCTAAACCTCCAGGTGTATGAAAATGTGTAATGGTTCCTGGTGATGGTGTAAAGTTACTAGGATCTTCTGCATTAATACGACATTCAATAGCGTGCCCAGAGAAGCAGACATCGTCTTGTGTAACTGAAAGTTTACAGCCTGATGCAATATGAATTTGTTCATGGACTAAATCTATGCCTGTAATCGCTTCAGTTACAGGATGCTCAACTTGTAAGCGCGTATTCATCTCAATAAAATAAAATTCGCCATTTTCATAAAGAAACTCAACGGTACCTGCTCCACGATATCCAAGTTGTGCACAAGCATTTGCAACAATATCGCCAATTTTTTTCCGTTCAGTTTCATTAAGTGCAGGTGAAGTTGCTTCTTCCCATATTTTTTGATGACGGCGTTGCAGTGAACAATCACGTTCTCCTAAATGGACAGCATTCCCCGTTCCATCACCTATAACTTGAATTTCAATATGGCGTGGCTTTTCTAGGTATTTTTCGATATAAACTGAATCATCACTAAAAGCTGCCGCTGCTTCTGAACGTGTTGTTTCGAGAGCTATAGCAAATTCCTTTTCAGAACGAACGACTTTCATACCGCGTCCACCACCGCCGGCAGAGGCTTTAATAATAACGGGATAACCAATTTCACTGGCGGTACGCAGAGCCTCTGCTTCTTCAGTGACAGCTCCATCTGAACCAGGTACTACAGGAATTCCAAGTTTTTTGGCAGTTTTTTTTGCTTCAATTTTGTTGCCCATGATTCGAATATGCCCAGCTGTAGGACCGATAAATGTAATATCATGGGCTTCTAGAACATCTGCAAATTTTGCATTCTCAGAAAGAAAGCCATAGCCAGGATGAACAGCATCAGCTCCTGTGATTTCACATGCAGCAATAATTTGTTGAATACTCAAATAAGAATCGCGCGCTGGAGGAGGGCCAATACAGACACTTTCATCAGCAAGACGAACATGCATTGCATCAGCATCAGCAGTTGAGTGAATGGCTACGGTTTTAATTCCAAGCTCTTTGCAGGCTCGCAGAACACGAAGGGCAATTTCTCCCCGATTAGCAATGAGGATTTTTTGAATCATAGCTGCTCCTCGTTTTATTCAACAACAATAAGTGGTTCGCCAAACTCAACAGGTTGGCCATCTTTAACAAAAATATTGGTCACTGTACCTGAGCGTGGTGATGGAATTTGATTCATCGTTTTCATTGCTTCAATGATAAGTAACGTTTGTCCTTCAGAAACATTTTGCCCTACTTCTACAAAAGACTGTGCACCTGGTGAAGGTGCAAGATAGGCGGTACCGACCATTGGAGATGTTATCGCGTTCTTTGATTTATCTTCTTGTGTCGGAGCTTCAGTTGTTGGGGAGGGGGGAGAAGCCACAGTGACAGTAGGAGTGGAAAGGGGAGCATAGATTGTTTGTTCGGAAGCGGCTGAGATGTTTTGACGTGATACACAAATACGAAGCCCACCCTGTTCAAGTTCAATATTGGTTAAATTTGTATCATTCAAAATTTCAGCAAGGTCGCGGATAATTTTCGTATCAATTGCGGTCTGTTTTGCCGCATCCGTTTTTTTTGTCGCCATTTTATTTTTAACTCCTTGATCAATGAAGACCGTCATTGTTTAATTCTTATGACTGAATATCTCTAGACTACGGATGACCTTTGTTGAGGATTCTATTAAAAAATATTTACTTTTTTCAAAATTATATTTTATAATTTTAAACTAGTTTTTGCTACGCAAGGTTGTACTTATAAGCTTGTTGTCAAAAAAGAGAAAGCATAAAATCACCTCATTTAGGGTATTTTTCACAAAGGTGATAAAGTAAAGGAGAAATGTTCACTGAATATTTTCTATAACTTCTTTTAGGATTTCTCGACCACTGCTCCGATGAGAACTTTATCACCGATGGATATAAGAAGGCGTTCCCGTAATATTAAGTGTAGAGGCAATTTGAATATTTTTTAAAGGCGTTTTGCAGGTTAAGATCTTTTATTGTTTTGTGCAGTTTTTTTCATTTGCTCCTAATGCAAATTTTATTTTTATAGCTTTTGCTTCGTTTGCACGGCTACGATGCGGTAAAAGCCTTTTATAAACTGAGGATATTTCTCTGGAAATTGTTGTCGAAAAGCATAGGCAACAAATATGTGCTGTCATAGAATCAGATCTCCAAACTGGTAAATCTTTGATAATAACCCCCTAGATCTGGGTATTTTTTATTAAGTTTTCTGTATGAATAGGAAGTTTTACAAACTCTACAATTGTAATCAAAAAAATCAATAAACGCTTTTTTACCATTTGGATTTCCTAAAACAGCATCATGAAGGGACTGAAAATTTTTTTAATGAGTTAATAATTGAAACTTGTTTTTAGTTTTTTTGCTTGCTTTGCTTTTCTGGCTTTTCCTTGAAGGATAAGCTGCATTTCAATCATAATTTCTGGATTAGTAAGTAAACAATCTTTTACAGTCTTTTGAATATCTTGATCATCGATATGTGATGTAATCTTTTCTCTAGGCTTAGACAAAAAAGTGGAATCTTTCAGAAATTGTATTTTAAGGTTCCCTAAGCCCGAATAATCTGGTGTTTTTTCACTTGATTTTGTATTTGATAGAAAAAGTGAACAAATCAAAATACCTAAAATATAATTGTTGCTGAAAACTTTGCAATCAGTGTTGTTTTTTGAGGATTGAGTCTGATGGGATCTTTCTAGGACTTTATATTTTTTTATGACGCTGATTAAACTAACTAAACTATATAAAAGTATCGTAAAGGGTGTGAATATTCTGATGCAAGAGTAGATGATGCGCATTTGGTAATTGCGAATGCTCGTGATGCAGAAAAATGGGGGGCTTCTATAAAAGTAGGGACAGAAGTTAGAAGTTGTGTCTTTAAAGAGAGAAGAAAAAAATGGCTTGTGTTTCTTCGAGATAAGTTAAGTGGCAAAAAATTGCGTTACGGCTTCTTATGTTGTGAATATGATGGGTCCTTGGATTAATCATCTTTTGGAAAACGTATTAGACTGGAAAGACATTCACCAGTACAACTTGTCAGAGGGTTCTCATATTTGGGTTCCCAAGCTTTATGCCCATGACCGTGCTTATGTTTTTCAAAATGGTGATGGGTGTATTATATTTTCTATTCCATATCAGGAAGAATTCACATTGCTTGGTACAACAATATTGTGAATATTAGGGGGGGGATCTTGCTGATGTTCATATTACGGATACAGAGATTTACTAATATTTGCACAGTAGCAAATGAATATTTCGTACAACCGGTATTGCATGAGAACATTGTTTGGACTTACTCTGGTGTTCGTCCGCTCTATGATGATGGAGCTTCAAAAGCGCAAAAAATCACGCGTGATTACGTTTTGAAAGAAATGGGGACAGAAAGTGCGCCACGGATTCTTAATTTAAGATTACAACTTATCGTAAATTGGCTGAAGATGCTATGAAATTTGTTGAAAAAGCGCTTTGGTAAAAAGGGAGCCCCGTGGACAGCCAATTCCATGCTTCCGGGAGGTGATTTTCCATATAACAAGCTGGCTACAATCGAAAATGAGATCGCTTTTTTGATTCCAGATTTAGATGCTTTTCATACCGCAGGTTTTCCTGACCTTATGGTTGCGAAGCACCAATGAGGTTTGCAAATGGTAAGGCAGATAAAGGGAAGAGTTTTGGACATAGATTTTATGAAGTAGAAGTAAAGTGGCTCATGGAAAAGGAATGGGCTAAAACGTGTGACGATGTACTATGCGTTGTTCAAAACTTCAACTTTTATTTAATAAGAAAGAAGTTAATGCTCTTTCTGCCTATATGCAAAGAAAAAAGGAGATTGAACAAAGTTTATGATGATGCAGTCTTTACAGAGTTTATAGTATCTTATTGTGGAATCTATTCGCACATTAAATTAAAAAAACGCTGAGGGAAAACAAGCCATAATAGGATGAATCGTGTAGCGGCTTTAGTCTATTTTCAATCAAATTAGAAATAGATACTAGATTGAATAAGGTTGATGTAACAGTTAAAGGATGGGATGAGTGGAGAGGAACACCATTCATAGAGATTATTCTTTATAAATTATATTTAGTACTTTATAAAACTGATTGAATAATCCATATATCCAAAAAATATTTTTGTTAGACACAGTATATTTGTTTTTGCTTTCTTGATTTTGAAAAAATTTAAGTCAATTGGTAGAGAGCATTTTTGCACTTTCAATTGATGGTAAAAAAAATTTCTGTAAAGTAGAAAAAAGTGAATATTTATATATATAAGTGGAAACTCTTAATGAAAATAGAAGAGTAATGCTCTTATGATATTTTACAGTGCTCCATCACCAGTAAAATTTGCAGTAGCGCCAATGTTGGGCTGGACAGATCAGCATTGCAGATTTTTTCATCGCCTTTTAACAAAAAAGGCACTGCTTTATACCGAAATGATCGTCGCAGATGCTGTAATCCATGGTGTTCGGAAACGAGTGTTGGCTTTGAATCATAAAGAACATCCAATTGCGTTGCAATTAGGGGGATCAGATCCGCAAAAATTAGCAGAGGCTGCACGAATTGCAGAAGATTTTGGTTATGATGAGATAAATCTCAATGTTGGTTGTCCATCAAATCGCGTTCAATCCGGCGCATTTGGTGCTTGTTTAATGTTACAACCCGACATTGTAGCAAATGCGGTGGAAGCAATAAAACAAGTGGTTACGCTCTCTGTAACTATCAAATGTCGGATTGGTGTGGACGAGCAGGATGAAGAATTAGCTTTAGACTTTTTAGCTGAAAAAGTTTGGAATGCTGGGTGTGACGCACTCTGGGTACATGCACGCAAAGCATGGTTAAAAGGATTAAGTCCAAAGGAGAACCGCGATATCCCTCCAATTAATTATGAAAGAGTTTATAAATTAAAGCGTAAATATTATAATAAGTTCATTGGAATAAATGGTGAAATTAAATCACTTGATGAAATCAAAGAGCATTTAACTTTGTGTGATGCTGCCATGGTTGGTCGACAGATTTATCATAACCCAACTTTGTTAAAGCATATTGATTCTGAAATATATGGTGAGCCACAAAGTAATCTTAATGATATTGATCTTATTGAATCCATGTGTGATTATGCTGCTCAACATATTGCATCAGGAGGGCTGCTTTCTCATGTGACACGTCATATGATTGGTTTATTTAATGGCCGAAATGGTGCACGCCGATGGCGGCAAATATTATCAAATAATGCAAGTAGAAGAGATGCAGATGTGCACGTTATAAAGGAAGCTTTTTCTGCTCTTATTTAGCAACAGTTTGATCAGATCAACAGATATCAAAATTTAGATTTACTAAAGTTTTGCTTGTTCGGGAAAATTTTGAAGCAATCCAGACTGATGAATTTTAGAAAACTGCTGCCTTTATCATGAAAAGAATGCCTTAAGTGCTTTTTAAAAATTGTGCAGAAATTTCATTAAGTTATCGAATTTTATCGGATGAGTGGAGCTATTGATTATTTATTGCGTGTTGTTATTCCCAATATTAAAGCTTATGATCATTTTTACAAAAAATTATATGCTGAATCAACTTTCACTCAATATAGAAATAGATCAAAGTATTAAGAATTTTATTGATGTATAAAATCAATAAAAAAAGTTTCTTAGCGTACAAATTTCGTTAAGAATGTTTAATGTGTTTAGAGGGATTCTTTAAAAAAACAAAAAATTATTCATATCTTGTTTATATGATAAGATTCTCATTATACATTATAGATTTGAAAAGATGTCTTTTTTCATGACAGTCAGGCCGTTTGATGATTCTCGTGTTTTATTCACAAATTTACCTGTTGCTGATGGATTTCCTCTAATTTTGGCAAAAAACGTCAAGCTAGTTTAACAAATGAACAAGAAGCGCTAGAAAAGTTAGGAGAGATAGCGGTTTGCTATGCAGGATGGAGAGATACAAAAAAGCCTATCGTAACGCGACCCTTGGTTGCCATTTTTTCCAGGAATCATGGCATTACAAATGAAAATATTATACCATTTCCGCGATCTATGACAAAAAAGATGGTACAAAATTTTGCAGCGGGTGGTGGGTTGTTATCAATCAAATTTGCATAGCTTATAATCTTGGATTGAAGAATTTGATTTAGCATTAGAATATCCAATAATGAATCTTACCAAAGATTCAGCAATGGATGAGCACAGTGCAGCTGCTACAATGGCATTTGGAATGGAATCCATCACTGGTAGAATAGATCTTTTGTGTATCGGTGAAATGGGAAGTTGGAAATACGATGATAGCTTTAGCTTTATGGTTAGCGTTGTTTGGTGGGGAAGTTGAGGAATGGACAGGGGTTAGCATGAGGTATGAGAAGAAATTTTATCAGCGTATAAAATAGTTGAATAAAGAAAGCTGTTTCTTTACATAAGAAATGCCATTGTCTAGGAGGACCTGAAATTGCCGCTATGGTAGCTGCCACTTAGTTGCGAGAATCTGATTATTTTGGATGGTTTTGTGGCAACAGCAGCAGCAATACTTTATAAATGAATCCAAGAGTTCTTGATCATAAACTTATTGGACAAAGGTCCTCGGAGCCAGCACACCGCAATCTTTTAGAAAAAATTAACAAAGAACCGCTCCTAGATCTGGGGATAAATCTTGGCCAAAGGACCGGCACGGCACGGCTGGTATTGTTAAGGTTGCTGTTTTAACACATGCCACAAATGACAGTATTCAAACAAGAAGACTTGATCGTTAAAAAAATGACAGCGTGATTATAAAGATTAAAAAAAATCTTTAAGAATTTTGTTCACTTGTTTTTTCGTGCAGTTTTATATCGTTAAGTGGTAGTTTCGTTGTGCATTTAATCTGTTCCATCGCGAAAGAAGATGAAACGTCACGTATATCAACTTTTTAGCAATTAATCTTTTGTAAAAAAAATCATAAATCTCAATATTGGGAACGATGACACGTAATAAATAGTCAATATCTCCACTTATCTGATAAAATTCGATCACTTCACGAAATTTTTGAACAATTTTTGAAAAGCATTTAAGCCATTCGTGGCTATGTGTGTTCGAACAAATAGAAACAAAAACAGTGACATATGCATTTACTTTTTCTGCAGAAAGAACAGCAACACGACGTTCAATAACACCATCTTCTTTAAGTTTTTGAATTCTGCACCAACAAAGAGTGGTGGAAAGTCTAACTCTTGATATCAGTGACAAATAGTGTCGCATTTTCTTGCAAAAGATGCAAAATTTTTCGATCAAGGCGAAAGGCGATCGATGTTTTTTCTCAATCTTCAATTTATAAAAATTTGCGCACTAAACTACGTAGGTACACAATAAGCTCATCATTAAACCATGGATTTTTTTGTAACCAAGCAGTGTTTCGCCATGATGGATGGGGCAAAGGCATGACGTTATAGCCTCGAGGTTGACGTATGGAAAGAATGTTTTTCCAATCACTGACGGTTGCTGAGACAGTTTTATGTTTCAGTTCTGCAATATGCCATTTTTGCGCATAACTTCCAATAGCAAGAACAAGTTTTATTTGTGGCATAGCTTGAAATACCTTTTCATGCCATATTTCGGAACACTCACGCCTTGGCGGTAAATCAGATTTATTTTTATCATAACCTGGAAAACAAAATCCCATAGGAACAATAGCAAAGAGAGATCTATTATAAAATTCATCACTCGTTACGTTGAGCCAGTTACGCAATCTTTCGCCAGAACAATCATTAAAAGGAATAGAACTTTCATGGACACGCAATCCTGGCGCTTGACCTGCAATTGCAATCGAAGCGGTATCGGATAAATAAACCACAGGTCTTGGCTCATGTGGAAGGGGAGGAAGGTAATGTGGATGCTTGATACAAACACGACAGGAATAAATTTTTTTCTCAAGTTTGATAATTTGATTACACTGTTGTTTTTTCATCGGCAAATGGGAAATTAAAGAATGCTCTCTAAAAAAGAAAATATTTTCTTTATTCTGTTCGAGGATGTGCTTTTCGCCATTTTTTTGGGTATTGAAAATTTGATTGCCATATTCCTTTTTTTTTCTTTTTGGCTTCTTGTTCTTCTTTAGGATAGTCATAGTAACTTATAGCCCAACCATTCTGTACAATTGTTGCGTTAATGTTGCTGACTTGCTTTGTTTTACATGTCGCGAGAATGCGATGATATTTATCTTTTTTGTATAAATGACATGTAACAGGTTGGTTTTCTATGAGTTGTTCTAAATATTTTTTTGCCTCAAGCCCACATGGATAGCGTGTTTTCTTTGTACCACAAAATTGATGAAGCTCAGGAGCATCAATCCCTGCAAGTCGGATCATAACAGAGGAGACCATGATTGAATCACCATCAATAATCAATGCATTCCCCTTGATAGGTACTTTAGAAATAAAAGATGCCTTCTGAGGATGTTTTTGAATGTAAACTGCTACAACGATAAGAATGATAACAACCATAAAAATACTGGAACAGATAACCTTTAGGTTAAAACTGCTTAGAATTGAGAATTTTTTTTTCATGAAATCAAAAAACTGCGATCACAATACGCTTAATTTAGAGAAGATTGACCGATAGCTTTTGCAGAAAATTTTCATTATTTCAATAAAAATGAGCCTATTACCCAATATTAATGAGGAAATTTTTGTGCATTTAATTCACTTCATATCTTGGTTACAAAGAAAATTAAATCAGATTCAACACAATATCGTGGGTATACCCACACTCAAGACACAGAAAAGCAATTAAAAGAATAAATCACTGCCCCCTTTAAATGTATAGCATTCTGATATAAAATACCAAAAATGGATACACGTCGCTTTATTTTTTCATCACAAAGCAAAAACCCTTAAAAAGGGACTTTAAGAATGAATACAAATTCTCTCTGCTTTTTATTGCAGCAATTATAAGTTATAATAGGGGAAATCAATTATTTAATTTTTGTTTCTTTAAATTCAACGTGTCTTTTTACAACTGGATCATATTTACGTTTGCTCATTTTATTTGTCATTGTACGGCTGTTTTTCTTCGTTACATAGAAAAAACCAGTATCTGCAGTCGACAAAAGCTTGATCTTAATGGTTGCTGCCTTAGCCATAATTTAAGAGTCCTATTTATACTGAAAACCACATTATTTTGCTATTAAAGCCTATTCTTGATGCAATCAGATTTTCCAGCGAACACTACGGATATTCCAAAAAAAGTCAAGAGCTGATTAATTTTCTCATACGTTGAACAAACATCGGAATGATATATAAATTAGAAAAACAAGCCATTGCAGTTGAAAAACAATTGGTTTAAAATATCCATGATTTGGCCGATAATGGTTACCCCGATGAGTGTCTCCCATAGCAAAAGATAAAAGCAGAAATGCCAGTAGCAAGCGCGTGCTGTTTAAGGGCATGCCATTACCTGTGCAAGTTCGACTTTAAAAGGGCCAGCAGAGACGCTAACGAGGAGAAAGAAGATAAGAATCAGAATCCATAGCTGTTCGATTATCATGATATTATAAAAACTCCAATAAAGCCTAAGATAGCCTATTCATAAGGGGATAGCGCTGATTTTTGGACATCACTATAAACAAATACTGCTATTGTTGAGGTGGAAACGTGGGAAATATAGAGATAGCGTATGTTGGTTCTCTTTAAATTTTTGGCTTAACTCCTAAACCGCCAAAATTGTTATGATAGCAAATACAATAAAGATGCAGCCAGTAGCAAAAGCTATAAATCCTTGTAGTCTTTATTTTGCCAGCAATGTTGGACTTATCTCAAATTCCAATCCTTGTATAAGAGCATAAAATGGGAAGCAGCAAACCCACATTTTTTAAATATACGCAACTGTTAATCTAAAATTCTGACAAGATAAGCGGAATTGTTATGGTAAAATATTAAATAAACCAAACCCATATTGATTGAAAAAATAGATTCTAAAAAGCTTAAAGAACCAATAGCTATCATAAGCAAAGATGGCTACAAATAATTATAGTGATTTCACCAACCGTAACGCTATAACCAATAGCAGCATTAAAACATTCTTCTCAGTTATTTCATAGAAAAAACAAACTCTTTTGCCATTCACAATCCTGTTGCAATTCACAAGGATGGCTTAATTGTACCTTTTTTCATAAAGCTCATGAAAAGTTAAGTTAGATGTAGTTAAGTTAGATGTAAGAGAAAGATAAATCTGCCCATTGCAAATTTTCTAATCCCTTTAATATTTGAAGTTCTTCTAGATTTTTATACAGTAGCTATTAATCAAGAATAAAGTATATCATTCCATATAATGAAGAAAAGGGTGTTTGCATATTTTAAATAATACAATGCACTATACCGTAAATAACCTTTCAATTTAAAATTAAGTGTTAAAAAAGTAATTATCTCCCTCAAAATTTTTTTATAATAAAATGAAAACTGTTGTGATGATTTTAATTTTTATACAATTTTTTTATTTTTATCTAAAGTTTATTCCTTTCATAAGAGGACGCTTTCGTTTTTTTTCTATAAATTTGTTTTTATAGTAGGATGCAGATGAAAAAGTTATTGGACGAGGCTTTGTTAAAAGCTCGAAGCATAAAGCACCAGCAAAAGGCTGTACTTTTATAAGCTTCACCTCTACTAGATCACTCAGTTGATAGCCTTTATGGTTACGCTTTCCTATAAGGATATGTTGTGCTTCATCAAAATGATAATAATCATTTTTAAGTGTAGAAATAGGCACGAAACCATCAGTGTTAAGTTTTTCAAGCGAGATAAAAAGACCTGCTTTTGTAACTCCAGAAACGCGACCTGTAAAGGTACGTCCAATTTTGTTCGTTAAATAGTGTGCAACAAGCCGATCAATGGTTTCTCTTTCAGCCATCATTGCTCGGCGTTCATATAAAGAAATTTGTGTGGCAATTTCTGCAAGATTTTGCTCTTGTGAATCTGTTAATTGATCATTCCCAAGTTTCAGGACTTTAATAAGCGCTCGATGAATAATAAGATCAGCATAACGACGGATCGGTGATGTAAAGTGTGTATAGTTATGCAGATTCAAACCAAAATGTCCGATATTTTGGGGATTATATTCTGCTTGAGATTGTGAGCGCAAAATAACTTGGTTAACCAGTTCTTGTTGTTGAGTATGGGCAACTTTTGCCAAAATACTATTCAGATGTGCTGATGTAAGTTCTGATCCTCGGGAAAGTGATATTCCCAAACTCTGAAGAAAGCTCCGCAGTATTTCTTGTTTTGCAAGAGAGGGCTTATCATGAATACGGTAAATAAGGGGCTGATGATGTTCTTTTAGGGTTTCAGAAGCTGCAATATTAGCTTGTATCATGAATTCTTCAATCAAAAGATGTGCTTCTAGTTGTGTTTGTATCACAACATCTTCTATACATCCTTTTTGATCAAGAATAATCTTTTTTTCTGTTATTTCCAATTCCAGCGGTTTTCGGCGATTACGCGCAGTTTTAAGACACCCATAAGCTTCCCACAATGGCTGTAAGACGCTTTTGAAAAAAGGTGCTACTTTTTCATTTATATTTCCGTCAATTGCTAACTGTACTTCTTGGTAAGAGAGTTTAGCTCTTACACGCATCATAACACGGTGAAAACTATGTTTTCGTTTATTACCATTTGCATCAAAAATCATACGAACTGCTAAAGCCGGTCTTTCTTTTCCTTCACGCAGAGAACATAAATTATTAGAAATGCGTTCTGGGAGCATTGGCACAACGTAATCGGGAAAATAAACAGAATTTCCCCGCTTTAATGCTTCTTGATCTAAAGCGCTTCCTGTTTTGACATAATAAGAAACGTCTGCGATTGCAACGACAATAATCCAACCGCCACTATTTGCAGGGTCTTTATCCTTTGTTGCATAAACTGCATCATCGTGATCTTTTGCATCTGGTGGATCAATTGTAATGAATGGCATTTGCCGCCAATCTTCACGATTAAATATGCTGGCAGGTTTTGCATTTTTCGCTTCCTCAAGAACATCTTCAGGAAAAATATAAGGAATTCCTTTCGAAAGAAGAGCAATCATTGAGAGTGCTTTTTCACTGTCAATGCGTCCTAAAACATTCTTTATTTGTGCACTCTTCAATCCATAACCAATATTTTTTTTAATTTCAACTTCAACAAAATCGCCAGATTCTACGTTGATTTCTGAAGATGTATCAATAATTAGTTCATTATTTTTGCGTTCTACAGGGTCAAGGTACCATTGGCCATTTTCTAATTTTCGTACAACACCAAACGTGCTTTTGGGTGACATACCAACTTTACGAATAATTTTTCCTGTATAAGAATCACTTTGAGGGGCTTTATTTCGAAAGATTTTTACAAGAATATAGTCTCCAACACTAACGCTTAATCCTTTTATACGATGAAACGGAAGTATTTTAATATTTGGTTTTGAATCATTTTCCCATTCAAGAGGCTGTGCAATAAAACTACCATCTTTATCATGTTTGCTAATTTTTACGACAGTAGTCGTTGGTAACTTTCCTTTATTTATTGCTTTTTTACGCTGTTTGGATATTAAGCTCTGATCTTTCAGATCACGTAATATATCTCTTAACCAAATACAAGAATCGCTTTTTAAATTAAAAGCTTTGACGATTTCATATTTACTTGATCGGTCAGGATTTTCATTAATAAAAGAAAGAATCTCTGCCTTGTCAGGTAGTTTTTTCATATTGAATGATTGGAAATATTTTGTTTTTTTTCCACCTTTAGCCAAAATTTATGTCTCTTTTCTTTTGGAAGAAGCTTTTTTCGCGGTTGTTTTTTTACTAGATGCTTTATCCGATATAAGTTCTAATGCTTCTGAAAGTTTTACACTAATTGGATCTTTATCTTTGGGCAATGTTGCATTAATTTTGCCCCAATTAACATATGGGCCATAACGTCCATTGCGTATGGTGACAGTTCCTCCATCTGGATGGTCCCCTAATGTTGCTAGCGCTGCTGCAGTTTTTGTTCTGTTTCGCTTTGTTTTGTTTTCTTGTTTTTCGGCAAGCACTGTAACAGCGCGATTGATGCCAATATCAAAAATTTCATCTGTATGGAGAAGGGGAGCATATTTTCCATCATGTGCGAGGTAAGGACCATAGCGGCCAATTGTAGCGGTGATTATTTTGCCTGTTTCAGGATGAATGCCAATTTCACGTGGCAAGGATATTAAAGCTAAAGCTTTATCAAGAGTCATCTTTTCTGTTTGCCATTCTTTTGGTAACCCTATACGTTTAGCTTCTTTCTGTTCACCAACTTGAATATATGGTCCAAAGCGGCCATTGCGAAGAGAGACATCTTTTCCTGTTTTAGGATCGATACCAAGCATAACAGGTTCATCATTACGCATGACTTCGTTCTCTTCTCCTGGATCTGTGCCAAGTTGGCGTGTATATTTACATTCGGGATAATTAGAACAGCCAACAAATGCACCATAACGACCGAGTTTTAATGATAATTGTCCACTCGAACAAAGAGGACAGGAACGAACATTGTTTCCATCCTCACGCTCAGGAAAGATTAAAGGTGCTAGTGTTATGTTTAAAACATCAAGGACATTCGTTATACGCAATTCTTGGATATTGGTAATAGACGCATTAAACCCATCCCAAAAATTGCGCAATACGTCTTTCCAGGAAAGTTTTCCATCCGATATAAGATCCAGTTTTTCCTCAAGATCTGCTGTGAAACCATATTCGACATAGCGATTGAAGAAATTTTCAAGAAAGGCTGTAACGATACGTCCCTTAACATCAGGGATAAGCTTTCGTTTGTCAATTATAATATATCCACGATCAGACAATGTAGCTAATGTGGATGCATAGGTTGACGGACGACCTATTCCTAACTCTTCAAGCTTTTTAATTAATGAAGCTTCAGAATAACGGGGAGGTGGTTCTGTACTATGTTGTATGGCTTCAACTTTTTCTTTTGTCAGCGTTTCACCAGTATTAATTTGTGGCAGATGTGTTATTTTATTTTCTTCACTGTTTTCTTCATCTCGTTGATCAGTGTAGACAGAAATAAAGCCATCAAAACGAATAACAGAACCTATCGCGCGTAGATTCGCGTGGTTTTCTCCTTGCTGTGCTTCAATTTCAACAGTTGTACGTTCAATTTCAGCAGAACGCATTTGACTGGCAATGGCGCGCTTCCATATAAGCTCATAGAGTTTTACCTGATCACTATCGAGAAAATTACGTACTTGATTGGGGATACGTTGAAAATCTGTTGGCCGGATGGCTTCATGCGCTTCCTGTGTATTTTTTGCTTTTGTTGAATAAAAACGTGGTTTTTCAGGAACATAATCACTGCCAAAGGATTCATGAATCACTTTTCGCGCTGAATCAATGGCTTCTGGCGCTATTTGCACACCATCGGTACGCATATAGGTAATAAGCCCTGCCATTTCACCATTAATTTCAACCCCTTCATAGAGCTTCTGAGCAATCTGCATGGTGCGAGAAGCTGAAAAACCTAATTTTGAAGAAGCCGCTTGCTGTAAAGTGGATGTTGTAAACGGAGGAAAAGGATTTCTCTTTGTAGGCTTTGCTTCAACACTGAGTGTATGATATTTTGCGCTCTCCAACATAAGGCGAATCTGATCTGCTTGTTCTTGAGATTGAATATCAAGTTTGCCGATCTTTTTGTGATTAAACATTGTTAGTCTTGCTTGAAAACCTTCATTTCGGATGGTTTTCAAGTCCGTTGTAATCGACCAATAATCTTCTTTGATAAAATGTTCTATTTCTGATTCACGATCACAAATAATACGCAAAGCAACCGATTGAACGCGACCAGCCGAGCGTGCCCCGGGGAGTTTACGCCATAAAACAGGTGAGAGTGTAAAACCAACAAGATAATCCAGAGCACGACGTGCAAGGTAGGCATCTACAAGTGATGTATCGATATCACGTGGATTATTCATCGCATCAAGTACAGACTTTTTGGTAATTGCATTGAACACAACCCGTTTAACAGGTTTATCCTTTAAAACTTTTTTTTGACGAAGAATATCTAAAATATGCCATGAAATAGCTTCCCCTTCACGATCAGGGTCTGTTGCTAAGATAAGGCTATCAGCTTCTTTAACTGCTTTTGCTATTTCATTCAAACGCTTAGAGGCCGCAGAATCTACATCCCATTTCATAGAAAAATCTTGATCAGGTAGGACCGAGCCATCTTTTGCAGGCAAATCACGAACATGTCCAAATGATGCCAGGACTTTGTATTGAGATCCAAGATATTTATTAATTGTTTTTGCTTTTGCTGGAGATTCAACGATAACGATATTCATAATTTTACCCGAATGTTGAAATAAAAAACTTTTTTATAAACGCCTTTCTCAGGAATAGCCAATGGCAATTGCTTAAGAACACATAAAAAACATTAATATTATACAACTTGTGATTGTTATTGTTAAAATATACCCTATATGGAATTACAAGGTTTATTTTCCACGGTTAATACAAAAACATAAGACGAAATACTAAAGTAACGTCTATTGAGAGGTGGGGAGAATACTCAAGGATAGAAGATTATGTTTATAAATCATTTAAAAGTTATCCAATATATTACAGATATGTCAAAACAGATGAACCAGATGGCGCGTCAAGCTCGGAGCCCTCTTTTAGCTTTACTTTTGGATATGGTAGCCAAAGAAGGGCAAAGCATTATTAATAGTGCCGAGGCTCTTGGAGAAGATTCAAACTCGACAATGACACATAACCACCAGAGTGTCGAATAAGTTTTCCAGCAAGTTCGAGTTCAACCAATAAAAGGTAGAGGTTCTGTAGGGGAACACCTGAATGGGTGCTCAGTGTATCTAAATCAATGGGTGTCGTTGAAAGGGCGGAAAGGAGAGCCGCACGTTCTGAATCATCTCCAATTGAAGAGGAGCTGTTGGTTTCTCTATTAGATAAACTAAAACTTTCCTTTTTAATTTGAGGAGAGGCCGATTCTTCGAAGAAATTGAGTTGAGAATTAACGGCAGTTGGGATTAATGGTGTAAGTGTTTCTATGATGTCAGAGGGATGTGTGGTTAGCAAGGCCCCATCCTTGATAAGGTTGTTTGTACCAACGGATCTTGGGTCAAGTGGAGAGCCGGGAAGTGCAAAAATCAATCGTCCCATTTCGGCAGCTTGATGCGCGGTAATGAGGGAACCTGACCGCAGTGCAGCTTCTACAACTAACAATCCAAGTGATAAACCTGCAATAATGCGGTTTCTTCTTGGAAAATCGATAGCGCGTGGTTTCCAAGAGATAGGCATTTCACTGATAATTGCTCCTCCATGGGTGATAATATCTTCGTGCAGCTTTTTATTTTCAGGGGGATAGATATGATCAACTCCACCGGCCATTACTGCAACTGTGCCGGTTCGTAGACTTGCTTGATGCGCAATGCTGTCAATTCCACGCGCTAATCCAGAAATAATTGTAAAGCCAGCCTCCCCAAGAAAATGAGCAAATT
The DNA here is from genome assembly GCF_009936175.1 of Bartonella quintana. Classification (NCBI taxonomy): domain Bacteria; kingdom Pseudomonadati; phylum Pseudomonadota; class Alphaproteobacteria; order Hyphomicrobiales; family Bartonellaceae; genus Bartonella; species Bartonella quintana. The sequence goes on from NZ_AP019773.1 coordinate 780,574, forward strand.
GAGCGGCAAGTTTTTTGCCAGCTGCCGAAGCGTTCCGAGATCCGACAATTCCAACAGAAGGTTTCTGAAGAGCAGAAACATTGCCTTTTATGGCAATAAGCGGCGGTGATGCTTCGATAACCTTAAGAAAGGCTGGATAATCTGGTTCTCCTATACCAACAAACCGAATACCTAATCTTTCAGCTTCTTGCATTTCTCTTTCGGCATCTTCTAACGTTGCTATTCGGAGAGATGTAGAAAGACCACCTTTTCTACTAAGCTCAGGAAGTGCTGCCAGAGCGTTTTCTGCTGTTTTATAATGATCAATGAGATTGCGAAAACTCACTGCCCCAATATTTTCGCTACGCAACAACCGTAACCAGCTTAAACGTTGACGATCAGTGAGCAGGATTCCTTTATTTATCCCTGTTTTGAGTACCAATCTTGCTTTCTTTCCCAATTAATAATCTAGCGATGTTTGCGTGATGTTTTATAATTACGAATATACTCATCATGACCAATATACAATGAGCATAGAGATGAGGATAGGAAAAATAAACAAATATTGGAGTGATAATAACAGCAATGAGTGCGGATAATGAAGAATAACGTGTCAGTATAAAAAACATTATCCATACAATAATGAAAACAATTGCTGCTGGCCAATAATATCCTAAGCATACACCCAGATAGGTTGCAACTCCCTTGCCACCTTTAAATTTAAGCCATATGGGAAAAAGATGTCCCAAGAAAGCAAAAAAACCAACTAAAGAAATAATGATGCTGTTTTCTATCGGATCATTTAAAAATTTTATAACAAGAACAACAACAGTTCCTTTCAATATATCGCAAAGAAGCGTAAGAGTAGCAACTTTTTTATTTCCTGTTCGTAAAACATTTGTAGCTCCAATATTTCCGGAACCAATTGCTCTTACATCGCCAAGTTTGGCTAATCTCGTAAAAAGCAGACCAAACGGAATAGATCCAATGAGATAAGACATCAGAAAGATAGACCATGTATAGAACTGAAAAAGTGTTTCACTTTCATTCATTAAGAATCTCATTAAGTTTTATTGATCAAGTTTAAAAACTAATTGTCCTTTAACAAAGGTTTGGAGGACACGTCCCTGGAAGCGTGCATTTGCGAAAGGTGTATTTTTTGAACGTGAATACAGCTTTTCTGTAGAAACTATCCATGGCTCATCAAGGTCAACCAAAATAAGATCTGCATGAGCACCTTTTCTAAGTGTTCCTGCATTAAGGCCAAAGAGTTTTGCAGGTGTTGTTGACAAAAGATCAGTTAATCGAAGAAGAGATATGGTTTTGTTATGATAAAGGCGTAAGGCCGCACTCAATAAAGTTTCCATACCAATGGCTCCCACAGCTGCATTACTAAATGGTAGATGTTTTCTATCAATACCTTGAGGATCATGGGATGAAACGATAATATCTACTGTTCCATCTTTTATCGCCTCAATCATCGCTATCCTATCTTCTTCTGTACGCAATGGGGGCATGAGACGGAAAGAGGTACGATATTCACCAATGTCATTTTCGTTAAGAGACAAGTGATTAATGGATACACCAGCTGAAATCTTCTGATTCCGTTGCTTGCCTAAACGAAGTGCGTCAGCAGATAGTGCTGTCGATATTTGCGCAGCATGATAGCGTGTTTGTGTTAATGCTGCTAAGCGCAAATCTCTTTCCAGTGGGATAACTTCTGCTTCACGGGGTATTCCAGAAAGACCAAGCCAACTTGCTAGAAGACCTTCATTCATAACACCTTGTCCTGTGAGATCCTTGTCTTGTGTTTCGTGTATCAAGGGGACATCAAAGTCGCGTGCATAAGTCATTGCATGCCGCATAACAGATGAATTTTGAAGTGTTTTTTTTCCTTCACTGAAGGCAACAGCTCCTGCATCTCTTAGCAAGCCAAATTCGGCTATTTCCTGACCGTTGAAACCTTGAGTGATTGCAGCAACGGGATAAATATTAACTGATGAGATTTCTTGCGCTGTCTGCGTAATAAATTTAACAAGTGCTACATTATCGATGATTGGATGCGTGTCTGGCATCATAAGGAAGGAAGTAATGCCACCTGCTGCTGCAGATTGACTTGCTGAAGCAATTGTTTCACAGTATTCACTTCTTGATTCCCCCATAAAAACACAAACATCAACAAGTCCAGGGAGGATTGCTTTATTTTGCGCATTAATAATTTCTGCTCCTTCAGGAACGCCCTGATTGAGCGCCTCTTTTCCAGCTACTGTAATCAGTCCATTTTCAACAATAACTGTACCAATTTCATCGATTGTACGGGAAGGATCAATAATACGAGCGTTTTGAAAAACGCTTGGTTTTGTCATTTTTTTTCTCCACTTGCTTTAAGACGTGAATCTAACAAAGCTTCCATGACAGCCATACGCACAGCAATTCCCATTTCAACTTGTGTATGAATCATACTTTGTGATCCATCTGCTATGTCAGATGCGATTTCTATACCACGATTTATGGGACCTGGATGCAGAATAATACAATCGCTTTTGGCATAGGATAAATTTTCTTTATGTAAACCAAAATAATGAAAATATTCACGAATGGAGGGAATAAAGGAATCTGTCATACGTTCACGTTGTAAGCGCAGCATCATGATAACATCAGCACCTTTAAGACCTTCTTTCATTGTGTTATAAACTTCAACGCCCATATCTGCTATACCTACGGGTAAGAGTGTTGAAGGGGCAACAGCACGCACACGTGCTCCCAAAGCATTGAGACTGAGGATATTAGAACGTGCGACACGTGAATGCAAAATATCACCACAGATTACAACCGTTAATCCTTCAATACGGCCTTTTGCTCTTTTAATGGTCAGAGCATCTAATAAAGCTTGTGTTGGATGTTCATGCGCACCATCACCTGCATTAATGATACAACAATCAACTTTTTGAGCTAACAATGCAGCTGCTCCAGCGCAACTATGGCGAATGACCAGTATATCTGGCTTCATCGCATTAAGCGTCGTAGCTGTATCAATCAATGTTTCTCCCTTTTTTACAGATGAATTGCCAATGGGCATACTCATCACGTCTGCTCCTAACCGTTTGCCGGCTAATTCAAACGAAGATTGTGTTCGTGTAGAAGCTTCAAAGAAGAGATTAATTTGAGTGCATCCATGCAATGGAGATTGTTTTTTATCAATTTTTTTAGAGAATGGAATATTCGCATTTGCACGATCAAGCAATACGATAAGGTCCTGCACATTTAGGTCTTTAATACCTAACAGATGTTGGTGGGGGAAAATGGGAAAAAAAGTATTTTGAGTCATAGCATTCTTTTCTATCTCTCTCTAAAGAGATTAAACAAGCATTTGTTTGGATGTGATAAATATTTTTTAACTGCAAAAAGACAAATAGTCTATGATATGAATAATTTGAATAATAGGAATATGCCTATGAGTGCTGTGTTTGCGCAAAATGTCCGCCGAAAAAATGCATTTCTCAGTGATACGCTTATGTTTCGTATTGCTTCTACTTTGCCTACATTTTTATTAGCAAGTTTTGAAGAAATAGGAGATTTTGTAGCGAGTCGTGAAGCGTGGGAGCTTTCCTATTTGGCGAATCGTTATCGACCAGTATTGCGCTATAACAACGAATGGGGGCAGCCAACAGAAAAACTAGAGATACACTCTTCTTACCAAGCTCTTCAACAATATGCCAGACAAATTGGTTTGGTTACTTCACTTTGGGAAAATACGACCTCAGAAAATGGAGTACGCTATCAAGCGCGTGCTATTCGCTTGGCTTTATCTGCTAGTTTAGAAACAGGGCATTTGAATGAAATTGTTATAACAAGTGCGGTTATTGCAGTCTTAATTAGTGATATTGAGCTTTTCAAAAAATGGCAAAATGTGCTTTTATCACGTCAATATGATTTATCATCCAAGCCTGTTAATGGGAAAAAGGCAGCTTCGCTGACTTGTGCTTTTGATGACGTTGAGAAATACGAAAAACACTCTTTTAATTTTCAAAATGTTAAGAAAATTTCTTTTGATGAAAAAATGGGGCGTGATCTGTATCGTTTAAATGTTGTAAAAACCAATGTTATTAATCCTATCGTTGATGGATATCTTGTTAGTGCAGAGTTAGATGGTCATTTAAGCTGCTTTTTCGTTCCACGCATGCAAGAAAATGGTACGTTAAATGGATCTATATCGATTCGTCATTTAGTGCAGCGTTCTGGAGAGGTTTCGGCGCCAGAAGGTGTTGTTGATTTTCAAGGAAGTTATGGTTGGCTTTTGGGGAATGTCGGGGAGGGACTTAAAGTCATTAAGGATATCGAAACAATGATGCGTTTCGATCAATCTGTCATATCGGCAGGTGTTCTGCGGGCTGCACTTCAATTTGGCATAGATTTTTTTCGGCAAAAGATGCCGAACCAACCTTTACCACCACTGACAGAACGTATTTTTGCAGACATTGCACTTGATATTGCTGCTTCACAAGCCTTAGTATTGCGTTTAGCGCGAGCATTTGATAACGCTGCAAATGATCATTCTGAAGCAGCTTTTGCGCGAATCATGACGCCCATTATTGCTTATCATGTGAGTCAATTAGCCGTTCCTATTATTGGTGAGATTATTGCACAGGTTGGTATCGAAAGTTTTATAGAGGGCAATCCATTATCACAAATATTGTGTAATGGGCCTGCACGAATTATAAGAAACACTTCTGCTAATCAATTGGTAAAAGATGCGATTCTCATAGCTGAAAAAGCACCGGGATTGTTCCAAAAATTGTTAGAAAAAATTGCTATTGATATTGGGCCAGCAGGGCCAAGGGCAATTGAGATTATTAGGTCTGCTGTAGAAATGGCATCGGCAAACGAGGGAGCGGGAAGATTTTTTATCGAACAAGTGGCATATGCAGCTGCAGCGGCATCATTACGTTCTACAAAAATAGAGCATGTTGCAAATGCTTATATGGAAAGCCGTCTTGGGGGACAATGGAGATCTTCCTATGGTATGCTAATTGCACGATATAATGCAGGACATTTGTTAAATGTTCTTTATCCTTCCATATAATGAAGGTTTTGAATTCTATTGAGAGCCCCTTGCAATATGAATGCAGCAGCAGCAGAATCAATCCTGGTTGCTCTTTTAGTGCGTGATACATCCATTTCTAAAAGAGAGCGTTCCGCTGCAATCGTCGATAAGCGTTCATCCCAAAAAACAAATGGAATTTCTGTATACGCTTCCATATTGTTGACAAAAGCTCTGGTTGCTTGAGCACGAGGGCCGCTGCTTCCATTCATGTTAAGAGGTAAACCAATGATAACAACCCCCACATTTTCACGATCAAAAATTTGTATAAGTGTGCGGGCATCTACTGTAAATTTTTTCCGTTGGAGTACAGAACGCGGATTTGAAAAAGTTAGTCCTCTATCAGAAACTGCAATTCCAATCGTTTTTTTACCCAAATCCAAACCTGCTATTGTTTGCCCAGGCAAAAGATGTGTAATAACTTCATTTATGTTAATAACAGCCATATGGTTCATTTAAGTTTTTTAGTGTTTTAGATTATATTCATATTCTCTATTCATGATCAATATTCTTGCGCTTGCCAACGCAGCCTTGTATAGCCAAAATAAATTAGATGAATATCAAAATAAACAAAAGCGAAAGGCGTAACATGTCTGTTGATCAGGAAACAGTCAAACGGGTATCACATTTAGCGCGCATTGCTATCCATGACGATGAAATAGAACCGATGACAAAAGAACTCAATGTCATTTTAGGTTTTGTTGAGCAATTGAATGAAGTCGATGTCAATGGCATTGAACCATTAACATCAGTGATGCCAATGGCTTTACGAATGCGTGAAGATAGTGTCACAGATGGTGATAAGGTAGCAGATATCGTAGCAAATGCACCTGTTACGGAAGAAAATTTCTTTCTTGTTTCAAAAGTCGTCGAGTAACTTTTTATATTTTTAAAATTTGAGAACTAGTATGACCGATTTAACAACCCTCACAATTGCACAAGCCCGTTATGCTTTAACAAAAAGAGAGTTCAAAGCAACTGAATTAACAGAAGCTTATTTAAAGGCGATTGAATTGGCCAATCCAACCTTGAATACTTATGTGGCAGTAACAGCCGAACAAGCAATGAAAATGGCTACTGAATCAGATAGCCGCTTAGCTAGAGGGCAGGGAGGAATTTTAGAGGGAATTCCATTGGGAATTAAGGATCTTTTTGCGACACAAGGTGTTCATACTCAAGCTTGTTCATATATTCTTGATGGTTTTAAACCGCCTTATGAATCAACTGTCACTGCTAATTTATGGCGAGATGGAGCGATTATGTTAGGTAAGCTTAATATGGATGAGTTTGCTATGGGATCTTCTAATGAAACATCGTATTATGGTCCCGTTATCAATCCATGGCGAAAAAAAGGCTCCAATGAAAAACTCGTTCCAGGTGGTTCTTCGGGTGGTTCTGCAGCCGCTGTTGCAGCCCAGCTTTGTGCAGGTGCAACAGCAACAGATACAGGTGGGTCAATACGTCAGCCAGCAGCTTTTACTGGTACTGTAGGAATAAAACCAACTTATGGACGTTGTTCACGGTGGGGAGTTATAGCTTTTGCTTCATCACTTGACCAAGCGGGGCCTATAGGGCGAAATGTTCGCGATTGTGCTATTTTACTTAAATCAATGGCGTCCTTTGATGAAAAAGATTCTACTTCGGTTAATTTACCAGTACCTGATTATGAAAATTATATTGGTCAATCAATCAAAGGAATGGAAATCGGCGTTCCAAAAGAATACTATCTTGAGGGGATGGCATCTGAGATTGTTGAACTTTGGCAAAAAGGAATAAATTGTCTAAAAGAAGCAGGGGCTAAGATCATTGATATTTCATTACCCCATACAAAATATGCTTTGCCTGCTTATTACATTGTAGCTCCTGCAGAAGCATCTTCTAATTTAGCGCGCTATGATGGTGTCCGTTTTGGTCTTCGTGTACCAGGAAAAGACACCATTGAAATGTATGAAAATACTCGCTCAGCTGGTTTTGGTGATGAAGTCAAACGGCGTATTTTGATTGGCACTTATGTTCTTTCATCAGGTTATTATGATGCCTATTATCTTCAAGCTCAAAAAGTAAGAACATTAGTAAAGCGTGACTTTGATCAATGTTTTGCTTCTGGCATTGACGCTATTCTCACACCAGCAACACCGACACCAGCTTTTGGGATTGCTGATGAAAAAATAAAAAATGATACTGTGGCAATGTATCTCAATGATATTTTTACTGTGCCAGTTAATATGGCTGGTTTACCAGGAATTTCTGTTCCTTCTGGTCTATCATCAACTGGGTTACCGTTAGGATTGCAATTGATTGGTAAACCTTTTGCCGAAGAAGTCATTTTTCAGATAGCCCACATTATAGAACAAGCGATTGGAACGTTTAGCACTGAGAAGTGGTGGACCCAACAATAAAAAGCCTAGCTTTTTGTGAAAAAGAACTCACTCTAACATTCAAGAGAAACAGTTGAAAGACATTTAATACCGACATTTAGAAGATTAGAGCGAACTTTCATAAGAGAAATTATGAGGTGTTATAAGCGCTTGTTTTAGTACACATATTTTAGGAGAATTATGGAATTCCTGGATAAAAAAGTAATGAAAGATTTTTATTTGCTACAGAATGCTTATTATATTTTGCGATCACGTTTCTCGACAAGTTTAGAAGTTATTTTGAAACAAATGAAAAACGTTCATTTCAAATTTTGGAAGATCGTATAAAAATTAAACCAGCAAAACACCTCTCTTAACATAGAGGATGAGCTTTTGTTTTTAAATCATTATACTGTAATTTTTAACCGCCGAGATATGCCTCTTTAACACGTGGATCAGAAAACATGGCTTTCCCTTCACCGTGAAATAAAATATGTCCTACTTCCAGAATATAAGCATAATGGGCAATGGAAAGTGCTGCAAAAGCGTTCTGTTCAATAAGAAGAACAGTTTTTCCCATATCATTAATTTTTCGGATAATCGAAAAGATTTCCTTTACAAGAAGTGGTGCTAACCCCAGAGATGGCTCATCTAATATCACCATTTCAGGGTTACTCATGAGTGCTCGACCTACAGCAAGCATTTGTTGTTCGCCACCTGACATTGTTCCTCCTAACTGCTTTGCTCTTTCACGTAGACGTGGAAATAGATCAAATATCCATTCGATATCATGGGAAATGCCTGACTTATCATGACGGATATAGGCGCCTAGATGAAGATTCTCTAAAACAGTGAGATGAGGCATAATGCGCCGTCCTTCAGGACTTAGAGCAATACCTAACCGTAAAATTTTTTCTGGTGACTTTTTAATAATTGATTCGCCTTTATAAATAATCTCTCCAAAAACAGACCGATTAAGTCCTGTAATAGAGCGGACAATGCTACTTTTTCCTGCTCCATTGGCACCGATTAAAGTGACTATACTTCCCTTTTTGATAGACATAGAAAGATTTTGAATAGCTTTAATGGCACCATAATGAACGTGAAGATTTTTGATTTTAAGAATATCCATAGACATCTCCGCCAAGATAAGCTTCAATAACTTTAGGGTTGTTACGAATTTCATCTGGTGTGCCATTGGCAATACAACAGCCATATTCCATTACAAAAATATATTGACAAAGCCCCATAACAACTTTCATATCGTGTTCGATAAACAGAATTGTAAGATCAAAATCCTTTCGCACTTTTTCTATGAAGTTTTTAAGCTCTTCACTCTCTTGTGGGTTCATACCAGCAGCAGGTTCATCAAGAAGAAGTAATTTCGGCTTTGTTGCGAGCGCGCGCGCAATTTCTAGACGTCGTTGCATACCATAAGGCAGAGTTATTGCAGATTGATTGGCAAGGTGATCAAGCTGTAGGCGTTCAAGAAGTTCCATCGCATTTTTATGAATCTCGCTTTCCTCTTTCATTGCTTTTGGCAAAAAAAGAGCTGAAGCAAACCATGGATATTTTTGGCGGACATGAGCCCCCACCATAACATTTTGCAACACCGTTAACCCTGAAAAAAGGCGAATATTTTGAAATGTCCTTGCAATATAACGCTGACAGATAATATGAGGAGGAGCCCCAGAAACTTTTTGTTCATCAAAAAGAATGGTTCCGCTTGTGGGGGCATAAAATCCGGAAATCATATTAAAAACAGTCGTTTTTCCAGCACCATTCGGACCAATTAATCCAGTAATTGTTCCCCGTTTGATAGCTATATTAATGTTATTTACAGCAACTAATCCGCCAAAACGCATCACGATATCATTGAGTGAAAGGAGGGTATCGTTCATAGCTTTCCCTCAGTATTAGAGAGCTTTTTTCGTGTCAAAAAACCATAAATCCAATTCCATGAGAATTCACGTTGTCCCAGCAATCCTTTTCGCCAAAATAAGATAATTACTAACAATAAAAGAGAAAAAACAACCATACGAAGTCCTGGTATTTCTGGAATATATATAAAACCTAAGTCAAATGGACTTTCAATGATACGAAGCCATTCAAGCATAGCTGTAACAATAACACTACTTATAACACTGCCTGTAATCGAACCAAGACCACCAGCAACAACAATCATCAAAATATTAAAGGTTAGAAGAAAGTTGAACATTTTGGGATCGATAGTTGAAATAAGAGCAGCCGTTAATGCCCCTCCGATCCCTGCAAAGAATGCACCAACAGTAAAGGAAAAGCTACGGTAGAAAAAAGCGTTGATACCCATTGTTTTCGCAGCGATTTCATCGTCACGAATAGCGCGCAGTACATTACCAGCATTGCTTCGCAGTAAGAGAACAATAAAGGTAACCGTAAATGCTAACCAACCATAGTTCCACCATAATGTAGCATTTTGAGGTATCCCTTTGATTCCCAAAGAACCATTTGTTAGAGATGTTGCATTTGTAATAAAAATGCGAATAATTTCTGCAAAACCCAATGTTGCAATTCCAAGATAATCGCCACCAAGACGTAATATAGGAAGAGCAACTAATAACCCTATAACTGCAGCACACAGACCACTTATAACAACAGCCACAAAAAAAGGTAACTGCAAATAATGCAATGGCTCAGCTATAGGTTCGAGAATCCACATCATTTCTTTTTGTTCAGGAGAGAGAAGTAAAATTGCGCATACATAAGCACCAATGGCCATGAAGCCAGCATGTCCAAGAGAAAACATACCCGTGAAACCATAAATCAAATTAAGCGAAACTGCCAATATCGCATTGATAGCAATAAGATTGATGACACGAAGTGTGTAGTCATTAAAATGATTATCAGCATAAAACAAAAAACCGATAAGAACGAGAATACTGATACATGATAGAAAAGTTGAAGCTGATTTTGTCATTAGATTTTCTCCTGACTTTTTTTGCCCATTAAACCAGTGGGCATTATCAATAAAATCAGAATCAATAAAATAAAGGCGAAGGCATCTCGGTATCCGGATAGAACGGGAAAGAATGCGATAATCATAATTTCAATAAATCCTAGTAACAATCCCCCCAACATTGCTCCTGGAATTGAGCCAATACCTCCGATAACAGCTGCAACAAATGCTTTGAGGCCAGGAAGAACACCCATATGAGGTTGAATTTGAGGATAGCGCAGAGCCCACATGATACCCGCAATAGCAGCGAGTGCTGAGCCTATCCCAAATGTGAATGCAATGACTTTATTGACAGAAACACCCATCAAACGAGTCGTTTCAATATCATGTGAGATTGCACGCATAGCAAGACCAGGTTTTGTTTTATGAATAATCCATAGCAGTAACACAATAAGAATAAACGAAATAGTGGGAACGATCAAAGACATGGGAGCAATTCTAATGATTCCATCTGAACTTTGCCCTAAATGCCATAAGAACGGCGTTACAAGAAAATCTGGCTGTTTCACACCTTTGGGAACACCACTAAAGAGAATTGTAGCAAGATTTTCAATAAAAAAGGAAACTCCTATCGCACCAATAAGCGCTGAAATACGGGGAGCATGGCGCAGAGGTTTGTAGGCAAATTGATCAATAGTAATACCCACTGCACTTGTGATGAAAATTGAAAAACAGAGGGCTAAAATCCAAGTTGGCGTAAAATCTTGTGGGGCAATTTTAAAATAATAAATGAATGCTAAAATAAGAATTAAAAAAGCAACACCCCAATAAATTGAAAGGCGTTTTTTAAACCCTATAAATACTGAATAATAAATAAGAATAGCTAATGATACAAGAAGAACAGCAACCCAAGCAGGTATAAAGCTAATTGTAGAAAAGAAAACAAAATATGCCCCCAGCATAAAGATATCGCCATGAGCAAAATTAATGAGCCTTAGAATACCATAGATCATAGTATAACCAATGGCAATAAGCCCGTAAAGAGATCCCAATGCCAGTGCATTAAAAAAATACTGGATGAACATTTCAGTGCTCATCTCTTGTCCTTCCACATTTGTTAATTCATATAGGATAAGATAGGAAACCCTTAGATTTTATTTGAGAAAACAATCTTCAACACATTCTTGCATTTTGATTAGCAAGATTTTCTTTTTTTTAAAAAGCAGGTTTGACTTCATCTAAATAGACACGTTTTCCGTCCTTTATTTCAATTACACCGATAGGAATTTCAGGATTATGGTTTTTATCCATAGACATATCACCAAAGGGAGTTTGAAAATCTTTTAATTTGCTAAGTTCTATAGCAATTTTTTCACGATCAGCACTACCAGCATTTTCAATAGCTTTCATGAACATCATATAACTTGTATATCCCAAAATAGAATTGATATTTGGCTCTTTATCAGGATAAGTTGCTTTCCATTCATTTATAAATTCTTGTGCAGCTGCCGACATGTTTGGCATATCTTTATTGTAGGGGAGAGTTGTATGTAAAAAGCCTTCTGCAGCCTTTCCCGCAATTGTAATGGTTTCTGGATTATCCATAGCATCTCCACCCATAATTCGAAATTTCGCGCCCAATTCACGCGCTTGTTTCATGATGATGGCACCTTCAGAAAAATAGGACGGAATAAATAAAATATCAGGCTTTTGTGCTATAATCTGTGTGAGAACAGCTGAAAAATCTTGATCCCCAGAATTATAGTTTAAATTTGAGATAACTTCACCACCTAACTTTTTGAAAGCACTTGTAAAATAATTTGCAAGCCCAATCGCGTAATCGCTTGATATATCTTTAAGAATAGCTGCTTTTTTTGCGTGTAAAGTTTGGCTTATATAAGTTGCGATTCCTCTGCCTTGGGAGGCATCAGTAAAGCAAGCACGAAAATAATATTTTTTGCCCTGCGTAACAAGCGGATTTGTTGACGAAGTCGCAATAGCTGGAATCTTTGCTTTTTCAGATATTTCTCCACCCGCTAATGAGAGTGAAGAGCCATAACTACCGATGATTCCGCTTACTTTATCACTCGCAGCTAAGCGCATAACAGCATTCGCAGCTTCGACTTTATCAGATTTATTATCAATAACAATAAGTTCTACTTTACGCCCTAGTATTTCTGGATTTTTTTTGTGTGCCAACTGTATACCTCTCATTTCAAGCTGGCCTCCAAATGCATTTTGACCACTTAATGGAAGGTAAACACCAATTTTAATGGGCTCATTTGCATAAACATTTGCTACAAGCACCATTACAGCTGCCACTGTGGTAAGGATTTTCCTCAATCGCATTGCACGCACCTTCCTTAATTTAGTTATTTTTCGCACCTTATCTCGAACTTTTTCATCATGCAAGTTATACATTTATCAAAATATCATTGTGTTAAAAAGCTTTTATATTATCATTCTTTAGAAAGTGAGATTTGTTTCTTAAAATATGTAAAAAATATGTAAAGCGTACGATTAAACACTTTTGTAAATATTCGTATTGATAATAACATGAAGAGATACGACAATATGGGGAAATCCTAATCTTGGGGCTTGCGTGTTGGTGCCAGAGCAATGTTTACTTAAGTGTAGAGAATCAATATCGTCCAATTTAGGCTACAGGATCACGTTTTATTATGACGAGTAAGGATGCATTAAAGGATTATTCCCTGTCTGAGGACAGGATAAGTGCTTGTGGTGAAATTATTGAGATCAGTGGTATCATTAAATGGTTTGATGGTAGTAAGGGATATGGATTTATTATACCTGATTTGCCTAATTTTCCCGATATATTGTTGCATGTTACAGTGATGCGGAGGGATGGTTTTCAAACAGCTTTGGAAGGTGCTAAAATTGTTTGTGCTGTAGAAAAAACTGAACGAGGATTGAAGTGCGTTCAGGTGAAATCTATAGATTGTTCATCAGCGATTCATCCAGCAGAAATTCCAGCCCGTACACATGTCGTTGTTACTCCAGAAAGTGGTTTAGAGCGCGCAATTGTTAAGTGGTTTAATCGCGATAAAGGATTCGGTTTTCTTAGCCGTGGGCAGGGAACAGAAGATATTTTTGTTCATATGGAAACGTTGCGCCGTTTTGGTTTAGCAGAGCTTCGTTCTGGTCAAGTTGTCCTTGTACGTTTTGGAAAAGGGAAAAAAGGCTTGATGACAGCGGAAATTTATCCAGATATAGGGATTCCATTTGCAACGCATTGATTTAACGATTGAAGGCCATATCATCTCTTTATTATTTAGTAGAGTGGTAATATTACCTACTACATAAGCACAGAGTTATAAAATTGACATGTACAAAAGAAAACATACCGGCAAAACTGTAAATCAAATAAAGCCAGCTACAACATCGTATTGAGAGCATTACAAACTAATTATCTTGTTTTACTTCTATTTTTTAAATTTTTGTGCTTTTTATTTTATATAAAAAATTAAAGAATTGTTAGCTGTGGAAATAAAAATGTTAAAGCTTTTTGAAAGAAAGCGCTTCGTTCTGTTGGCAGTGTTTTTTATGTTAGAAGTAAGTTTATCCGTAGCAAAGAAGCCTTTAGAGCTGCCTATTCATCCGATTCCTTTAGAAATACAAACAAATCAAGGTACGGTTTCTTACAAAGTAGAAATTGCTTTTACGCTATCTCAGGCAGCAGCTGGTTTGATGTATCGCACTGATTTTCCACGTGATCGCGCAATGCTCTTTAGAAATCAGGCAAGCAATCAATTAAAAGATAAGCAGGAGTTTTTTATGTGGATGGCAAATACGCCTTTGCCCTTAGATATAATCTTTTTAAACTCTGAAGGGATTATTGTGTCCATTGTCGAAAAAACTTCTCCATTTTCAACGGATACTATTTCATCAGGAATACCTGCAACTTTTGCACTTGAGATTAATGCTGGTGAAGTTTCTGAAAAACAAATAAAGAAGGGACAACGTGTTCTTCATCCTGCACTTTTTGGAAAGTATGAAGGTGATAAAAAATGACAGCGGAAGACATTCGTTTTTTTGAATATGACGGTTTGCGATTTGCTTATCGGGAAGAAGGGCAGGGTGTGCCTATTTTGTTGATTCATGGTTTTGGATCTTCTGCACGTGTGAATTGGTATGCAACGGGTTGGTTTCATACTCTTATTGAAGCAGGATATCGTGTTATTGCTCTTGATAATCGCGGACATGGAGATTCAATTAAAAGCTATGATTCTTCTTTTTATACGCCTCAAGCTATGGCTGGCGATGCAGTGAAATTGTTGCAGCATTTAAAATTATCTAAAGCGCATGTTATGGGATATTCTATGGGTGCTCGGATTAGCGCGTTTATGGCTCTTTTGTATCCAACATATCTACACAGCGTTATTTTTGGTGGCTTAGGTATTGGTATGGTAACGGGAGCAGGGGATTGGAAACCTGTTGCAGACGCTCTTTTAGCAGAAGATATTTCTACAATTACCAATCCACGTGGTTTGATGTTTCGTAAATTTGCAGATCAAACTAAAGGCGATAGACGTGCTCTTGCTGCTTGTGTTATCACGTCAAAACAGGAGTTAACAGCATCTGAGGTTTATAAAATTAAGCAACCTGCCCTTGTTGCCGTTGGTTCATTAGACGAAATTGGTGGTGAAGCAAAACCATTAGCAGCTTTGTTACCACGAGGTGAAGCGCTAACAATTCCTGGTCGAGATCATATGCTTGCTGTGGGGGATAAGGTCTATAAAAAAGGCGTTGTCGATTTTCTTTCTCGTTATCCTCTCATATGAGAATCATTCAAAGCTAGAGTTTGAAAAACTATCCAATATTTGTTCTTGGATAAGATAAAAATATTGTTCAAAGTATCAGCTGTCTTAATGTTTGTTTTATGCAAAAGGTAAAGGGGATAGCGCTAACAATTCTAGTTAGCTCACTTTGTATATTTGTATAGAAGTCGTTTCCTTTTATAGGTTAAACAGAGTATACTCAGAAAAGTAGTTAAAAGGATTTTTTTTATTATGCAATAAGATTTTTTGGTAAACAAAACAGCTGTAAAACAAGAAAGTGCTTTTATTTTATAAAGCTCTTTTTTGTGTAGAAGAGGAGAAATGATAGAGGTCAATCGCGGTTTTGCCAAAATATGCTTGTAAGCGCGGATAATGAAATTAGGGATAAAGTAAAAATTATTAAAAATTTACGGTTTTCCACCCGTTTTTTTTACTTTTGTAATCTATACGAATGTATTTAACAATGATAAACTCTTTTAGTAAAGGACATTCAGCAGAAGTTGAAAATAATTGTGCTTTGAATATAGGTCTAACCGAAAATTAAGACTAAGTTTTTTATTATCTTTACAGAATCTCAGGGGTGCCTTATTTGCCGATAAAGAATTAATTAATAATATCAAAAGACAGGAGAGCATAGTGAATGCTGATGAAATAAAAAAACTTGACAGTTATTTAAAAAACACATTCCAAAATTCAGCATTGCAGGTGAGGGCACGGACTAAAAAGAGCGATTCTTGTGAGGTTTATATCGGGGATGAATTTTTAGGCGTTATTTATCGAGATGAAGACGAAGATGAATTATCATATAGTTTCTCGATGGCCATATTAGATATTGATTTAGAAAACTGATTTGTTATGAATAATTAAAGAAAATTTTTCTTTATCCGATAAGGTTTATATAAATTTTAACGCTTTAAAGCTCGTGTAATTGTTGCGCCCTATAATAAGGTGATCATGAACAGTAATTCCTAACGCATTTGCTGCGTCTTTTAATCTATGTGTCATTGTTATATCTGCTTCAGAAGGTGAAGAATCGCCAGAGGGGTGATTATGAACTAAAATAAGTCCTGACGCGGACAATTGCAAAGCTCGAGAAATTACTTCACGAGGATAGACAGGGGTATGATCAATGGTTCCAGTTTGTTGCACCTCATCAGCAAGCAAACCATTTTTTTTATCAAGGAATAAGACACGAAACTGTTCGCGTGTTTCGTGAGCCATGACAGCTTTACAATAAGCGAGCACTTTATCCCATGAGGAAAAAATATCACGTTTAAATAATTGCGCGCGAACAAGACGCCCGGCAACATCTGAAATAATTTTTAAGTCAATTGCAGTCGCCGGACCGCATCCGTGAACTTCTTGAAGTCGGTGAATATCAGCGCCCAATACATCAGCTAATGAGCCAAAATGTGCTATTAAGCTCTTAGCTATTGGTTTTGTATTTGCTCGGGGTATCGTACGAAAAAGCAATAATTCAAGATATTCATAATCTTCAATTGCATTTCCTTTTGATTTTAAATAACGCCTTCGTAGACGTTCACGATGCCCTTGGTAATGCTTATATATCTGTGAATTTCTCTGAAGTTTTTCACTTTTTGCTTCTGGTGTTGGATTAAGTGGAGCACTTGATGTTAATGCAAAATAATTGCTTTGGCTGCCCCCCTTTTTATTTAACTTTTTAGTCATGATATTTTTACATTTATTTAAGCATATGAATTTGGAATATAAAAAATGTTTTTAGGAGATTGCGTAAATATTTCGCATCCGTCATTTGTTACGCCAATTGTATGTTCGTACTGTGCAGTAAGAGACCGATCACGTGTAACAGCAGTCCAGCCATCAGATAAAATCTTAACTTGTGGTTTACCAAGATTAATCATGGGTTCAATTGTAAACATCATACCTTGTTTCAATTCTATCCCTTCTCCAGGATTGCCATAATGCAGAATATTGGGTGCATCATGAAAAAGTTGACCGATTCCATGTCCACAAAAATCTCTCACAATTGAGCACCGTTCAGATTCTGCATAGCGCTGAATAGCTGCACCAATATCGCCTGTAGTTGCTCCGGGTCTGATTATGGCAATTCCTTTCATAAGACTTTCATAAGTTATTTTTAGCAGGCGTTCCGCAGCACGTCTAATTTTTCCAACAGGATACATACGGCTTGAATCTCCATGCCAACTATCGAGAATAAAGGTTACATCAACATTCACAATATCGCCTTCTTGCAAAGGTCTTTTATTGGGGATGCCATGACAAACAACATGATTGATGGATGTACAACATGAATGGCTGTATCCATGATAATTCAAATCAGCAGGAAGAGCCCCTCGCTCGGCCCCAAAAGTGAAAACAAAATCATCAATTTCTTGTGTAGTGACGCCAGGCTTAATAATATCCGTAAGTGCATCGAGACATTCCGCAGCAATACGACCAACTTCACGCATTTTAGCAAAAGCGTGATCATCAAAAATACGGATTTGTCCGTTAAATTTTAAGGGTATTTTATTATAGTCAATATAATCAATCATTTTCTATTTTCACTCGATGAATCGGAAAAATGCCTTCTACACTTACGTGACATTTTACAGCATAAAATTCTACTCCTGATTTTAATGCTAAATCAAATTTACGTCCATATGTTGGATCAAGATCACGGCAGATTGTAAAAGCTGAGCAGTCTTCCCGTTGAATCATATAAAGCATAGCAGCTCGTTTTCCTTGTTGCACAATTTTTATGAGCTCTTCAAGATGACGTGTGCCACGTTTTGTCTCAGTATCAGGAAATTCTGCTAATTCTTTTTGACGAATAAAATGGACATTTTTAACTTCTAGATAACAGTCAGGGAGGATATCATCACGCAAAAGAAAGTCAATCCGTGATTGCGTACCATAACGTTGTTCCTTCAAGATTGTTTTGTACCCGTTTAATTCTGGTAATAAGCCATTTTGAATTGCTTCTAATGCAAGTTTGTTAGGTAAAGTTGTATTGATGCCAACCAAACTATTATTTGCTTCGACAATTTCTAATTGATACACGTATTTTCGCTTAGAATTGTTGTGATATGAAAGCCAAATATTGGAATTGGGAGTTATTAAGCCAAGCATTGAACCTGTATTAGGAACAGACACGGTGAAGATATCCTGATCGTCTCGTTTAACATCAGCAAGAAAACGTTTATAACGACGGATAAGTTTTGCAGGAAATAGTTTAGGAATAAAGAGCATATTCCTTATCTTAAAAGGCGTGATTTCATAATTCAACTAAGATTATAATTGTAACAGTTATAGCATGTTAAATAAACCAACAGTGGTGCCAAAAATGTTACGATACCTTACCTAGACTGCGATAAGCAGCTCTGTTTATTTTTTGTTTTTACAATTTATTGTTAATTCTTTTTAATCTCTTATTTGAATTTAAAGTGTCTGAATAAAAAAATAACTTTGACTATAATTTATTATTAAAAAAGTTATTTAGTGGAATTATTTTATTTAAGAAGGTTGCATTCAAAAAAAATCAGCAATAGGAGCATAATTTAAGTGAAATTAGGTAGGATTGATGGCTGGAACCAATAAGAATCGTAAAAATTTAACAAATGGTCCAATTATTATTTTAGTCGAGCCACAGTTGCCTGACAATATTGGTATGGTAGCAAGGGCAATGGCAAATTTCGGGCTCTCTAAACTTCGTTTAGTTAAGCCTCGAGAAGAATTTCCAAATGATAAAGCCAGAGCTG
The DNA here is from genome assembly GCF_009936175.1 of Bartonella quintana. Classification (NCBI taxonomy): domain Bacteria; kingdom Pseudomonadati; phylum Pseudomonadota; class Alphaproteobacteria; order Hyphomicrobiales; family Bartonellaceae; genus Bartonella; species Bartonella quintana. The sequence continues at coordinate 799,488 of NZ_AP019773.1, forward strand.
CAGCAAGTAAAGCAGATCATGTCATTAACGACGCAGTAATTTTTGAGACATTACATGATGCAATTGCGGATTTGCACTACGTTTTTGCTACAACGGCACGTGAAAGATGTGGTTTTAAAACTGTAAAAAGTGCTGTTGAAGCAGCCAATATGTTACGTCAACGTGAAAATATAGGACATAGGACGGGTATCGTCTTTGGAAGAGAGAGGTGGGGACTAGAAAATTATGAGATTAGTCTTGTTGATGAAATCATCACTTTTCCAGTAAATCCTGCTTTTGCGTCACTGAATATCGCGCAAGCGGTTTTGCTTATGTCTTACGAATGGATGAAATCAGGTTTAGAAAATCTGAACGATACAGCTTTTCGCGCAGCAGAGATGGAGCCAGCCAATAAAGCAATGTTTCATGGTTTTTTATCTCAGTTAGAAGATGCTTTGGATATCCGTGGATATTTTAGACCCCGCGAACGCAAAGAGGTGATGCTTGCGAATCTGCGTTCTGTTTTTACACGCGCTAATTTTAGCGAATCTGAAGTTCGCTTGCTAAGGGGAATTATATCTTCATTGGATCATTTCTCTCCTAAATTTCCACGGGGAAGCGGTGCACCTGTAGATCGTGATCGTAAAAAATTAAAAACAAGTGTGAAAACTAATGAATGAACGGCCTGTTCTTTTTTTTGATAGTGGCATTGGTGGTTTAACAGTGTTAAGAGAAGTGCGCGTTCTTATCCCTGAAACGCAATTTATTTATGTTGCTGATGATGCGGGATTTCCTTATGGCAATTGGGAAGAGAATGTTTTGAAAAACCACATTCTAAAGGTTTTTACAAATCTTTTAACACTTTATAATCCTACCTTATGTGTGGTTGCTTGCAATACTGTTTCTACACTAATGATGGCAGATTTAAGAAAAGAATTTCCCCATACTCTTTTTGTAGGGACGGTTCCTGCAATTAAATTAGCAGCGAAACAAACAAAATCTGGCTTTATTTCAGTGTTAGCAACTCCTGGAACAGTTAAGCGTGCGTACACGCGTGAATTAATCAATTCCTTTGCTGGTCAATGCCATGTTCAGCTTGTTGGAAGTGAAAAACTTGCCGCATTTGCTGAAGATTATTTACGTGGGAAACCTATCGATTTGGAAGAATTGCGTAACGAAATCCTTCCGTGCTTTTTTGAACAAAATGGCAAATATACTGATATTATTGTGTTAGCCTGTACACACTATCCTTTTTTGATTAACTTATTTCGTGAACAAGCTTTATGGCCTGTCAAATGGATTGATCCGGCAAAGGCTATAGCCAAACACATAAGATCATTATTACCGGAAAGAATGTATCACAAAAACACAAAGAAGCCTAAAGATTTTGCATTGTTTACATCGCAAAATATAACTTCTTCAACGAAGCATTTGTTAAAAGAATTTGGCTTAAATATTACGAAAGGAGTTGACTTTGAGATGTGAGATTAATAAAGCTATTTCAGCTTTTTCTTTTGAGAAAGGGTATTAATTGACGTGTCCCGTGGATAACTTTGCATATTGTGTGTTAAGATGTTCTGTCAGTCTTTATTTTTGAAGGCAAAGGAGGGTGCGTTTCCTTGAGTTTTTACTGTGAGATCCAGTGTTTTATTTTAAAGGAAATGCGATGAGTAAACGCGAAACAACGAAGTATAAAATTGACCGCCGTATGGGAGAAAATATTTGGGGTCGTCCTAAATCTCCTGTTAATCGCCGTGATTATGGTCCAGGTCAGCATGGACAACGCCGTAAAGGAAAGCTTTCTGATTATGGTGTGCAATTACGTGCTAAGCAGAAATTAAAAGGGTTTTATGGTGATATTTCAGAAAAGCAATTCCGTAAAACTTATGAAGAAGCTGCTCGTCGGCGTGGTGATACGGGTGAGAATCTTATCGGTCTTTTGGAATCGCGTTTGGATGCTGTCATCTACCGTGCGAAATTTGTGCCTACGATTTTTGCTTCTCGCCAATTTATCAATCATGGTCATGTTAATGTAAATGGTCGGCGTACAAATATTCAATCATATCGCTGTAAACCAGGTGATGTTATTGAAGTTCGTGAAAAATCAAAACAGCTTGTTTTGGTTTTGGAATCTGTGCAATTGGCGGAACGTGATGTACCTGAATATATTGAAGCTGATCACAATCAAATGAAAGCAACATTCGTGCGTATCCCTGCTTTTGCAGATGTTCCTTATGCTGTACAAATGGAACCTAATTTGGTTGTTGAATTTTATTCTCGCTAATGCTCTATAGGGAGAATATTGCTCTTTCTGTTTTTTACATGCTCAAAATGTTGTGTTGCTTTATGGTCTTGGAAGCTAACAACGGGTTTTTCTGATTAGTGCTACATCAAGTTTGTTGTTATGTTTTATAGCAATGTGACTTGTGTAGCCCTGTCTTTTTTGTATACCTCATCCTTATAGCTCAAATGAGCATAAGTATAAGCGACGTTATATTTGTTCTGTTATTATCTCTGCTACTCTTGCAGAATGAGCTTTTTATTGTGCAAGATTATGGTAATTGTATTATGAATAATATTTCAGTCCAATATCAGGCAATGGAAGAGAATGTATAGAAAACTGATCCTTTGGAAAGGGAAGCTGATAATTGTAATCCAATATTTCGGATTGCTCCTCCAATTGTAGAGTTTAATAAACGCAAACGGCTTTTGCGCCATATACGGCAGGCATTTGATGACTTCTCTATGCTTTCCTTGGGGAAAAAGTGTCTTTTTGCTTTATCAGGCGGAAAAGACTCTTACAGTTTACTAGCGTTTCTTCGTTTTGGATTTAAAGTGGTATGGTCTTTTCCCTGTTAAAATTTTGGCCTGTAATCTTGATCAGGGACAACCAGGCTTCCCAAAACATATTCTTCCAAAATTTTTAAACTCTTATCAAATTCCATATCACATTGAATATCAGGATACTTATTCCACTGTTACAGATAAATTGGCACATACACAAACATATTTGTTTGCTTTCTTCTCGGTTGCGACGTGGTAATTTATACCGTATTGCAAGTGGAGAGGAGTGTTCTTCTTAGTATCTGGAATATCACCGTGATGGTGTCTTGAAGATATTTTTTATGAATTTATTTCATAGTAGTCGATGCAGCTATGCCGGGAAAGCTTATAAATGACGAAGGAGACCTTTTTGTTTTGCACTTCCCTTATTTATGCTGCGGAGAGAGATATAGAAAAAATTTTCTTAAGCAATACGATTTCCTATCATTCCTAGCAATCTTTGTGGTAGCCAGGATGGTTCACAAAGTATAATGCAATGAAAGAAATGCTAAGAGATATTGAAAGAAAAATGCCGGGACATAAAGACACCATGATTCGTCCTTTGATAAAGATGCGTCCAAGTCATTTTCTTGATAAAAATTTTTTTTGATTTTAAAAATTTATTCTAAATGTTAAAAATTTACGTAATGAATACCGTGACGATGTATGCACAATACCGTTGATTTCTGGTGCATCATATTGATTGCAGCCTCTAGCCACTTTGGCCTTGATTCTCATCAATAAGAGCTTTGAAGTCTTTTGCCGACTTTTTATTTAAAAGATGAGTGAAAATTTTTCGTTATTTTGCCATAAAGTGATGCCAGCGGTTTTCTTTCACTTCTTCAAGAATGTTTTCTAATCCCAAATTATTTGCAGCAGCAACTTTTACTTCTTCATATTTAAAGTAGCCAGCGCGTTGAATTTTCACTTTCTCTAACCATTCGAGAAGTATATTAAAATCTTCATTAGTTTTATCTGGAAAGCCGACAATAAATGTTGATTGCAAAGTGAAATCTGAACAAATTAGTCACCATTTTTCAATTCTACGATTTATTTTTTCCATAAGAGTAGGACGTTTTATGCTGCATAAAACGGTTGGTGATGCATACTGAAAAGAAATATCCAGGATAGGGGAGAATTTTTTTCAGCCATGAATTCAATAACGTCATCAACATGAAGATAAGGATAATGTATGCGTATCCAAATATCCATATTGCCTGCCTAATTCGCGACAAAGATCGAAAAATTTGTTTTTATTGTGCGATTTTTCCAAGGATTTTCCAGATATTTAATATCAATGCCGTAAGCACTTGTGTCTTCTGAAATAACCAAAAGTTCTTTTACACCTGCTTGTACAAGTTTTTCAGCTTCACGAAAAACATCACTGATAGAGTGTTAGGTAAGATTACCGCGCAAAGTGGGGATAATACAAAAATTAGGGTATGTGCTTGGCAAATAACATCAGAATCAGCACCAAGACAGCCAGTTACAATAACTTTTCCATTTTTTTTGAGAGATTCATTAACATTGGCTAGTGATTCATTGCCGACAGAATCAAGAAAGCCAAAAGGTGTTCACAATAACGAGATCAGCACCTTGATGATTACGTGAATTTCATAACCTTCGGATCGAAAACTTATAATAATTCGTTCAAAATCCACAAGTGCTTTTAAGAATCCAAGAGAAACAAAACTAATACGAGGTACTGCCATGATAATCCTTGCACCTCGATGACGTGATTGAATTTTATCTGCTGCTCTTAGTTCATTAAGAATAAGAAATGCTCTTTATTTTTGTTCATACGCAACACAGTTTGTTATAAAGTTATTTTATTCTTTCTAAAAATTTTCATCAGTCTGTAGCAGATAACACGTTAAAAAAATACTTAAACAATCCCTATTGAATAAAGGGAGCGGGCTAAGCAAATTTTTTGTTTTTTAATATTTCCGAATAAGTCCTATAAGCTTACCCTGGATCTCTATACGCTCAGGTCTGTATATACGTGTCTCATAATGTGGATTTGCAGCTTCCAATGCAATTGAGGCCCCATTGCGTCGATAACGTCTTAAGGTTGCTTCTTCTTTATCAATAAGTGCAATAATAATTTCACCTGATGTTGCTGTATTTTGACGTCTAACAATTATAGTATCTTTATCAAGAATGCCTGCCTCGATCATAGAGTCATCTTTGACTTCTAAAGCATAATGTTCCCCTAGACTAATCATATCTGCTGGCAAACAAAGCGTATTTGTTTGTTGCTGTATAGCGGAAACAGGTACGCCAGCAGCAATGCGGCCCATAATGGGAACAGTAACATTTTTTTTATCTTCTATATCAAAACTATTAAGATTTTTAGAGTTTTTTGATATTTTTCTTCTATTATTCTCTATTACATTAGGGGAAATTTTACGCGCTGAAGAAAGATTAAATGTTATTTTCTCCGGAAGTCGGACAACCTCCACTGCGCGAGCACGATTTGGTAAACGCCGTATAAAGCCTCGTTCTTCTAAGGCTGTAATAAGTCTATGGATGCCAGATTTAGAGGTAAGTTCCAATGCAATTTTCATTTCATCAAAGGAGGGGGGAACACCGATTTCTTTCATATGATTGTGAATGAACAAGAGTAGCTCATATTGTTTACATGTCAGCATTCAATATTCCAATCAAAAGAAATGAAAAGGAGATAAATAGAAAATAAAACATATATATCCGTAATTATGATACAAGTTTTTTTTCAAATAAATAATACTAATTTATTTTTTTATTATAATTTTATTACTGAAATTAAAATAAATTTTGCAATTATTTTTTTGGAAAAATAATTTATATTCTATAAAAAACATATGTATATTTTGTAATTTCTATCATAAAGATGAAAATCAAAAAGTATTCTTCTAATTTAGCATGAATGACAAGGAAAACACTATATTATTTCAACCTTACTGGGCTTCGTGATATGTGTCTGCTTTATTTCTGTTAATGGACTTTGTATATAAGATCCATTGTGCATTAGCGAATGCCATACCTATATTTGGGAAGCGGAAGCAAAAATATTTAAAAACTATAAAAATGGGAATCATGTTTCATGAGAATTCCCCCATACTTTCTTATAAATATGTTCTTCTCTGCCGATTATATTCAAAAAACAGCAAGTTCTGTTAGTTTGTTTTTTTATTCGTTTTGGTTATTTATTTAAACCTAGTTTACCGTGCCTACATCTATCTCAGCTCTTTCCGTAATTTGAAATTGTTCACTATTTCGTATTTTAGAAGCTATGAGACATTTTTACATTTAGATTATTATTTTTATCCAAGTTCAAAAAAGAAAAAAACAGAAAAATATTGATAAATAAAACAAAGAATATTTTTTTTTCAAAAGGTGTTGACCAAATGAAAAGTCAACCGTATGTTCCACTTACTTTCGATAAGCAAGAAGGCTTGTTTGGGAGCGCGTAGCTCAGCTGGTAGAGCAACTGACTTTTAATCAGTAGGTCCAGGGTTCAAATCCCTGCGCGCTCACCACATTTCAGTAAAATCAATATTATATGAAAATGTGAAAATCTTAATTCCTTTGATTTTATAGGTTTATTTTTACTTATCTCGAATCTTTTTAGAGCTTTTTGATTGATTCTATTGCAAGTTGTATTCTATCAACCGTTTTGGTATGGAGCGATTCTATGCTGCCTTTGGTCCAGTCCGGAAAGCTTTAAGTTTTGATACCCATAGTTCCTGCATTTGCTCCATGGGTCTTTGTTAATTTTCTCAATCCATGTTGCTGATTTTAAATTCCCACTGCATTACATGACTCATGAAACAAAGTGCCAAAACTTTCTTTGATGAGCTTATTTCCACTTTTCCGACAAATGAATAATACCTCATCTCCAATAGGGCAGATTTTAAGGATTTTTGCTAGTTTAAGCACAATCGGAAGAAAAATATCTGTTTTAAATTGGCTCTTTTTTCTATTTTCTAAATGAATAAGGTTATCTTTGACATCTTTTCAGCCGATGCGAACTATATTCCATGATGCAAGAGCCCGTATACAAAAGAACATTAAATTGAAAAGATCATTTAAAGCTGTTTTAAATACCCTGCCATTGGAGGGGTAGCGAGTCTTTATTTTACTGGATCGAGTTTCTATTGCATCAAGAATATATTTCTCTACAATTTTATAAGAAGAGCAATGGTCTTTATGCTTAGAAATAATTTTAAGAATTCTACACTTCACTTTTTTAGTTGATTCTGATTGATTACTCTATTGCATATTTTATAAATAATGATTCGCATATCAATCGATAATATTTCAAAAATCTATAAAAATGATGTACGCTTCTTAAATTCATTCATTAATTTACGGTTATTTTTTGCATCAATCAGAGTGACTTACCGCTTATAATGAAGAGAGTAATTATACTTATTCACAGTTATATTATAAGATCATATATTTTGTATAACATATTGACTTTTCTATTTTTTAATTAATCTCAATATCTATTAGAGTGTTTCTATTTCTTGCGGCGAGTAACAAAAAATAATTAAGAATGTATTAATTTCTTGATAAAAAATAAATTTTAAGGAATTATGAATCGTGCGAGGGGAATCATCCAATAATGAATTTTCCTATCGCACAGAATTAAGGTGCAACCTGATTTTTTGCGGTAAATACTATAGAAATAAGCGGGCTGACAAATGCTTTTAAATAGCAAGAAAAATTTTCCTTCCATTGTTAAATCAACATTTCAATTTGTTTCTTTAGCAGCTATTTCCCAGATATTAGTATCTTGTTGTTCAAGCCAAACAGCACATTTTGCATTTAGAAGTTTCTGTCATAATAAGGTCGCTGATGCAAAGACTGTTGATCTACCTGCAAAAATTTCAAGTGAGCAAAATCGATCGAAAGAAAAAAAGCGTGGGCGGGCCATCATCGGTAAACCTTACAAAATAAAAGGAAAGTGGTACTATCCCAAAAATGATCCAACCTATAAACGTGTTGGACAAGCATCGTGGTATGGTTCAGACTTTCATGGGCGTTTAACAGCAAATGGTGAGATCTATGACATGAATCTTTTGACAGCCGCTCACCCCACAATGCCTTTACCCAGTTATGCTCGTGTTACTAATCTGGAAAATGGGTCTTCTATCATTGTTAGAGTGAATGATCGAGGTCCCTTTATTAAGGATAGAATCATTGATTTATCAAAACAAGCTGCAGCGATACTTGATTATGAAAATGCGGGTGTAACAAATGTTAAAGTCGAGTATATTGCTGAAGCGCCCATTGGCTATTATGATGGTGCTTATTTAATATCCTCTTATACGCCTGGAAAGGTTGATTCGTATTCGTTAGCATTCGCAGACATTTCAAAAAAAAGAGAAGATATCATGTTAGGGGAGAACAATACGGGCAGCAAAGAGAAACTAACTAAAGCTGCTGTTAAACAGAAGCAACTGAGTAAAACTGTTTCAATAAAATTGCCTGATATTGGTCCTATTCTTGTTGATAAGCCAATATTGTTCGATCAGATAGCATCTATAAAGTTGTCTAATAAATAAGTCAAAAAAAGACACAAGGTCAATTGATTACAACTGTTTTAAGAGGAAAGTGTGTTGATTTCTAATCATACAAATCTTCCAACTCATTTTTTAATAATGTTCGTTTGCGGATTTCGATAGGCCTGCATGTATGATTATAAATTACTTATGGTTGTTTTTTCAGTGTAAAATACACTTAAAAAAATAGAATATATTATTGCGTCTTATTATAAAATAAGATAATGCTAATGTGGCCTTTCCAATCTCATACTCTCCTTTAAATCATAACGCGGAGTGTAAACGTTTCTCCTTTATGCTTTGCATGCATTTAAAACATTAAAAGTTGCGCCTTACACGAGAGATAAAGAGTGTATCATATTACGTCATTTTGATCACGTTGAACGTAAATAAGGATTTGCTCTCGATTTACAAATGGTTCTTTGTCGGCAGAAAATAAACAAACCTTTTCTTGTATAAGAGTATTCTTTATTCTGATTCTTTAGATATGGGAGAATCGGCTATGCGTACGACATTAAGAATTTTATTTACCTTATTTTGGATGTTGATATTGGATGGGTGGGGAAGAGCGCAAGGTTTTCAAACTTCTGCATCGCAATTACTTTTACTAGACAATGACACAGATACAATACTTTTTGAAAAACAGAGTGATATTCCTTTTTTTCCTGCTTCATTAGTAAAATTGATGACAGCTGAAGTTGTATTTTATCAATTAAAACAAGGCTTATTAAGCAGCACACAGACATTCGAGGTAAGTGAAAATGCTTGGCGCAAGGGTGGAGCACCTTCCGGTACAACGACTATGTTTGCAAAAGTGAAGACAAAAATTAGTGTTTCTGATCTTTTGCGTGGTTTAATTATTGTCAATGGAAATGATGCTGCTATTACCCTTGCAGAAGGAATATCAGGAAGTGAGGCTGATTTCGCAAAACTGATGAATCAGCGGGCCAGAACACTTGGATTGTCGCATAGCCATTTTGTTAACCCAACAGGACTTTCTGAAGAGGGCCAGTTTGTGACATTGCGCGATATGATCGTATTAGCGCGTCATATTGCTCATACATATCCCAATTATTATGCGCTTTACAGTGAACCTAACTTTACTTGGAATAAGATTTTTCAACGTAACAAAAATCCTCTTATTTCTAAGGAAATGGGTGTAGAAGGATTTGCCTTTGGCTACAGTGAAAAAGAAGGTTTTTCAATGGTTGTTGCCGCTTATAAAAATCATCGACGTCTTTTTCTAGCAATAAATGGTTTGCAAGATGGTAAAGGACACACAAAAGAAATAGAACGCATTCTTCAATGGGGAATGACAGCTTTTGATCTTAAAACGATTTTCATAAAAGGAGAAACAGTTGGCCATGCTTCTGTTTATGGTGGAACACAAAATTCTGTGCCGCTCATTGTTAAAGAGCCGATAAGCTTCATGCTTTCCAATGAAAAAAAAATGAATGTTAAAGCAAAAATTAAGCATCGTGGTCCATTGAAAGCTCCCATCGTTTTAGGACAACCAGTTGGTGTTATTCAAATTTTAGAAGATAAAAAGATTCTTCTTGAAAAACCAGTTTTCGCTGGAATTGATATTCAGGAAGGAAACTTCTTTGCAAAAGTAAAAAATGCATTCTATGAAATAACAATTGGATGGTTACGGAAGTATTTATAGTATGTACTAAATAAAGGTTAAGGTTCATACATGTCTGGTTATTTTATCACATTCGAAGGAGGGGAGGGCGTAGGAAAAACTACGCAAATTTCTTTACTTGCTCAGTATCTCCGTAATCAAGGCTATGATGTTCTCACAACACGAGAACCAGGAGGAACTGTAGGTGCAGAAGCAATACGCCATATTTTGTTGTCAGGTCAAGCACAAAACTATGGACCTTTAATTGAAGTAATTTTGCTTACAGCAGCACGCATTGATCATATTACCGAAGTCATCGCGCCTTCTTTGCAAAAAGGCAAAATTGTTTTATGTGATCGTTTTATTGATTCTACGCGTGTTTACCAGGGACTCAATAATACAGTGGGTTCCTCTGTTCTTTCTGTTTTAGAATATGTCGCACTCAATGGGATAATGCCTTGTCTAACGTTTTTGTTAGATATACCAGCAAGATGTGGTATGGAACGTGCAAATTTGCGAAGAAAAAAAGCAGAAACAATTGATTATTTCGAAAAAGATGAACTAAAGATTCAGGAACAAAGGCGCCAAGCTTTTCTTCAATTAGCAAAACAGGAGCCTCATCGGTTTCGTGTGATTGACGCAACAGGTGCGATGGAAGTTATTGCACAGCAAATAAAAAACATTTGTCATCAGATAATATTGGACCAGGTTCCATGAACGATATAAATTTTTTACGCCAATATGACGATATCGATACAGTTTTATCACCTTCACAGAATAATATTATCTTTGGTCATGAGGCTGCTCGTCATTTTTTAGCAAAAATGCGTCAAGAGGGGCGTTTACATCATGCGTTAATATTTGAAGGAGAACATGGAATTGGAAAAGCCACATTGGCATTTCACCTTGCTTGGAATATTTTAAGCTCTCAAAAAGGTGATTTCCTACAGCCAGAGTCTAATTCTATCACATGGCGCCAAATTACGCAGGGAAGTCACCCTTGTCTTTTGCACATTTCACGTCGCTTTGATGTAAAAACGCAAAAGTTTAAAACAGGTATACTCATTGATGATATCCGCGATATTATGCATTTTTTACACAAAACATCGCAAGATAATGGGTGGCGCATTGTTATCATTGATCCGGCAGATGATATGAATAGAAGCGCAGCAAATGCAATTCTCAAAACGCTCGAAGAACCTCCAGTAAAGACGTTATTCATTATTATCACACACTCTTCAGGAAAATTACTCCCAACAATTCGCTCACGGTGCCAACAGATCTCTTTGCGACCATTGCATGATGATGAAATGAAAAAAGTCATTACACATGTTTTTTTTAATCAAAATAGACTTAATGAAGAAACTATTAAAATGATTGTACAAAGATCGAAAGGAAGTCCTCGAAAGGCAGCCTTACTTATTCACCATGGCGGACTTGAAATTGTGAAAAAAATTGATACGCTCTTGGAGCAATCTGTTTGCAACCCAGCTATCGTACACACTCTTGCACAAACACTTTCGTCTCTTTCTTCAGTTATCCAATTTCAACAATTTTGTGATGAAATTCTTGATAAAATTCAAAAAAAAGCTATCATGCTAGCTGAAAAAGGGAATTTAGCTCTCTCAAAAAAATATGCACAAATCTGGCAAGAGATTCATCAAGAAGTAGAGGAAATGCAATCATTTAATCTTGATAAAAAGCAATTCATTATCAACTTGCTTTTTAGAGTTCATAAGATCATTCATGAGAGTAAGATTTTTCCGTGACAATCTGATTAACAGGCGTTATGTCATTTATCTTTTATTGCGTTTCACAATGAGTATGACATGCGTGACACATATTATATAACAACTCCGATTTTTTATCCTAATAGCACTCCACATATTGGACATGCCTATAGTGCGATTGCAAGCGATGCTTTGGCCCGTTTTCAACGATTAGATGGAAAAAATGTATTTTTTCTATCTGGTACGGATGAACATGGTTTAAAGATGCAACAAACAGCAGCAGCGTTGGGTATTACACCTAAGCAACTCGCTGACCGCAACAGTGCTGTATTTAAAAAAATGCTCGCAGCATTAAATTGTTCTAACGATGATTTCATTCGTACGACAGAAGAGCGCCATTATCAAGCTTGTCAGGAAATTTGGAAAAAGATGCAAGCCGATGGCGATATTTATCTTGGCTGTTATAAAGGCTGGTATTCGATTCGTCAGGAAGCTTATTATGAAGAGAAGGAGACTGAAGTTGGAGAAGACAACATCCGTCGCGAAAAGGATTTAGGCTCTCCAGTTGAATGGAATGAAGAAGAAAGTTATTTTTTTAGACTCTCCCGTTATGAAAAAGCGCTTCTTGAACATTATGAAAAACACCCTGATTTTATTGCTCCACTTGAGCGGTATAATGAAGTTATCAGTTTTGTCAAATCAGGTTTAAAAGACATTTCCATTTCACGTGCAAGTTTTCATTGGGGAATTTGTGTTCCAGGGAATCCAAAACATGTGATGTACGTTTGGGTTGATGCACTCACGAACTATCTATCAGCAATTGGTTTTTTCGATGGAAATTCAAAAAAACGTGATTTTTGGCCTGCAAATATTCATATCATTGGTAAAGATATTATTCGTTTTCACGCAGTTTATTGGCCAGCATTCTTAATGTCTGCTGGAATTGAACTGCCTAAGCGTGTTTTTGCTCATGGTTTTTTACTCAATCGCGGTGCAAAAATGTCAAAATCCATTGGAAATGTTGTTGATCCTTTTGAAATGATCGATCACTATGGTCTTGATCAAGTACGTTATTTTCTTCTCCGTGAAGTGCCATTTGGACAAGATGGTAGTTATGGGCATGATAATGTTGTGAATCGCATTAACGCAGATCTTGCGAATGATCTTGGTAATTTAGCACTACGCTCTTTGTCTATGATTGCTAAAAATTGTGATGCAAAAGTCCCTCGACCAGCTGCATTTTTAATTCAAGATGAACAACTTTTAAAACAATCTCTTCAAGCTCTTGACATTACACGCCAAGCCATGTCCTCTCAGGAGATGCATTTAGCACTTTCAGCTATTTTTTCAGTCGTAGCAGATGCTAACCGCTATTTTGCCAACGAACAACCTTGGAATTTAAGGAAAAATAATCTAGAAAGATTTTCTACAGTTCTTTACATAACTGTAGAAATCTTGCGGCAAATAGGAATTATGCTATTGCCTTTTATGCCACAATCAGCAGCCAAGCTTCTTGATAGCCTTGCAATTTCTAAAAATGATCGATTATTGTATCATATTAGTCATTCAAAGATTCAAGAAGGTCTTGATCTTCCGCCACCAGAACCAATCTTTCCCCGTTATATTCTTAAGAAAAACGATATTGATCATGTTTATTGATACACATTGTCATCTCGACTTTGAGGATTTTTCCCAAGATTTGGATGATGTTATCCAAAGAGCCCTAGATGCTAATGTTAGACGTATGATAACGATTTCAACGCAACTTCGTAAGTTGGATAAGCTTTTAGAAATTACACAAGCCTATGACCAAATGTTTTGTTCCGTTGGCACACATCCTAATCATGCCTATGAAGAACAAAATATTACAGCTGAAAGCCTTATTCATTTATCGAAGCATCCAAAAATTGTAGCGTTTGGGGAAGCTGGTCTTGACTATCATTATGATTATTCTTCACCAAAAGAGCAAAGAAAAATTTTCCAAGAGCATATTATCGCTTCTCGAGAAACACAGCTCCCTCTTGTCATCCATTCACGTAATGCTGATATAGATATGGAGCAAATATTACGCGAGCAGATAAAAGAAGGGGCTTTTCCATTTGTACTTCATTGTTATTCATCTGGGATGCAACTTGCTCGTGCTGGCATTGAACTTGGTGGTTATATCTCTTTTTCAGGTATTCTGACTTTCAAAAATGCGCTTGAAATCCGTGAAATAGCAAAAATTGTGCCTCATAAGCATTTATTGATTGAAACGGATGCACCATTTTTAGCACCTGTTCCTCATCGAGGAAAAACAAATGAGCCATCTTTCGTACGCTATACAGCAGCTATTTTGGCTGAAACAATTGGCTTAACCATTGAAGAAATAGCTCAGATAACAACACAAAATGCTTTTCGTTTATTTAATAAAATGAAATAAGGTAAAAGGTATGTTTGATCGCTACCGATTTACAATATTAGGCTGTGGTTCTTCCCCGGGAGTCCCACGTCCCAATGGTGATTGGGGAGCTTGTGACCCTAATAACCCCAAAAACAAACGTTACAGAAGTTCTTTATTAGTCGAACGCATTCAAGCATCAGGAAAAAAAACGACTGTCGTTATTGATACTGGTCCAGATTTTCGATCACAAATGATCGATGCGCACGTAAATCATCTTGATGCTGCACTTTATACACATTCTCACGCAGATCATATTCACGGTATTGATGATTTACGCAGCTATGCACTTGCACAAAAATGTCTAATAGATATTTATGCCGATGCGTTTACACTAAAGCATCTAAAAAATGCTTTCAGCTATTGTTTTCAAACCCAAAAAGGTTCGTTTTATTCACCCATTTTAAAAGAACATCTTATCAATGAAGATAGTCAATTTATAATTCAGGGGCAGGGTGACACAATAACCGTCAAGACGCATTTACAATTTCACGGCACTATCCATTCTTTAGGTTTTCGTATTGGTAATGTTGCTTATTGTACAGATGTTAGTAAATTCCCTGAAAAAACGTTACAAAAATTAATGAATTTGGAAGTTTTAATTATTGAAGCTCTTCAGTTTGAATCTCACCCAAGTCATCTTTCTGTTGATCAAGCGTTGCAATGGATAAAATATTTAAAGCCAAAACAAGCCATATTAACGCATATGGATAGATCACTTGATTACAATGAGGTTATAAATTATGTGCCAGCATATGTTAAGCCTGCCTATCAAGGACTTACTTTTGAAACAAAAGTTTTGTAAATAATTATAAAACAATATATCTCGTTTTGTATTGATAATTATGCTGCTAAAGCAACAAATTATAGGTGTGTATTCAACATAATTTTTTTCTACCCATTGTATATCTATGAAAGAAATGAAAATTATTATTACTTTGTTTTTATTTTATTACTGTATATTATTTTTAAGTTTAATCAATATTTTTAAAATACATTTTATATTCAATATATAAAGTATTAATATCACATTTTTGACATAATTATGTTTTAATTAAGTCATTCTGTGACAAAAATTGGATTAATGTGGTATAAATTAAGTTTTATTCTATCTGGATCAGGACTTTATCATATTATCGCATAATATATATTATGGAATTTTTTGAAATGGAAAGGATATGTATTACATGGTAGTAGCACTTTGGGGAACAGTAGCATCATTATTATGGATATTTTGCTCAAAAGCAACTAGTTCCTGGGATTTATGGTGGGTACCCTTTTGTTAAAAATTTTAAAAAAGATCGGGCTAGTAATTCTAGCCCGAAAATTTAAAAAATACAGCATCAGTTCTATGATTTTTTTAAAGAAGGCTATTTAAGAATTCGTAATACTAAATGTTCCATAAAATAATGGTACAAGTGACGACAGATAGATGGAAGTAGAATAGAAAAAAGTTGTTATCATAAATGTTGTTGTTATCATAAATGTTTCTGTAAAAACCGCACTGCACCATACATGGCGAACACATCCAAAGACCAATTAACGTAATAGGATAAACAATAGCCAATGTTGTACTTGATAAAAATTGCTATTGCCATGGCATAAGATCTAAGCGCCATAGAACTCCTGGAAATCCACTTTTGAAAACTATTTATCAAAGCAATAATTCTCGTTCAACGGATTGGAAATAAACATCAATCATTAAAGTTTATCCGGTTGCCACATCTAACATTGCATGCACACCTTCATGGAAATCATGTGAATTAATCATAGCGGTTTTCTATTTTCATAATTCGGTTTCATAAATTCAACTTCAAGAACTGTATGAGTTGCTAATCCTAAATTTAAGCCTCCCCATTGTATCTATGTGCCAGCCAAAGCAAGATAAACGCCAAAACAATCGAGAAGAGATGGTAAAAAAAGCTTATAGAAGCTTCTGGCATAGCAAAGAGTATATTTTCTGTAACAATCCGGTGTGAACCGTGCATAGAAATCCCCCACTCCTCCTCCCACCAAATATCATTTAAGAAAGAAATATAAGGCTTTGGAAAACGTTTAATATCAGCATTTAAGCGATATAAAATCGCTAATGAGGCTGTTTTCCCCGTATGGTAGGGTAGGTTTCTACTATATTCTCCACCGACACAGAAAGCACGCTCCTCTCTTTCAATTAAGATGCACGAAACATCATCTGATTGAGCGTTTAATGCTGAAAGACGTATGAGCTTTATAATACCAGCATGTCCCTCTTTTGTAAAAGAAATGCCATCACCTACCCCAAAATCAATTTACATCTTATATCATTCCTAAAATATCTATCTTATTGTTTTTTTATTATTTTTTCATCCCTAATTGGGGAAATAGTTGCATGATAGCACCAATACAATACATATAAATGCCTGTTACTGAAATTCCTACCTTAACCCAATATGGAGCATTCAGCTGGTAAAAGAATGCGGTAATACCAAAAGAGCACCATAAGAGAAAAATTGAAAAATTAAGCCTACGCAAACGAATGACTCTTACTGGATGAATGAAATAAATTGGTAAAAAAGATATGATTGCCGATAAGGTAATAATGGTAAAAGTAATCCACTCCCCTGGTCTTACTACAAAAAGCATGAAAACCATCATATTCCAAACTACAGGAAATCCTTTAAAAAAGTTTTCTCTGGTTTTCATTCCGGTATCTGCGTAATAAATAGCTGATGAAATGACAATGAGAGCACTTAATAAAAATGACAATTCTGACCCCATAAAACCACTTTGATAAAGTGCAAAAGCTGGAATTAAAACATAAGTCACGTAATCAATGATATTATCCAGGAGTTCTCCAGACCATGTTGGAAGCACGTATTTAACATCAAGTTTGCGCGCAATTGGCCCATCAATACCATCAACGAGAAGTGCAAGTCCAAGCCAACAAAACATGGCAGTCCACTCTTTTTGAGAGGCGGATATAAGAGAAAGAAATGCTAAAAATGAACCCGAAGCTGTTAGTAAATGAACAGAAAAAGCCTTTGCTTGTGGCATCGTTACTTTTTTATGGCGCAAGAGATCAGCCTTAGTTTTGATTTTTTTTGTTAGCTTCCGTTTCAAGGTTTTCTTATCCTCGTTTCTAAAGTCTTCATCCATCTACCAAAAGCATAAAAAGGTTACTTTTTTATACCGCATTATTTATTACATAATATAATAGAAAAATTTTATACAATAAAAAGAAATTGTTCATTTAGATATGAAAAGGCTCAAGTAGTTATGACATTTGAAGAAAACGAGCATAAAGATATTGCTGTCATTGGTGCAGGTCCTGTTGGTATGTTAGCCGCGCTGAGCCTTGCACATAAGGGGTATTCTGTTTTTCTTATTGGCCCACCTGCTCCTGCAGATGAATTACGGACAAGCGCTCTTATGATTCCAGCAATTCGGATGCTTCAAAAACTCAATATTTGGAATATTGTCAAACACCATGCTGCAGCTTTATCTTCCATTAGAATCATAGATATAACCTCTAGGATTGTGCGTGCTCCTACAGTGAACTTTTCTGCCGCTGAAATTGGTGAAGAGGCTTTTGGTTATAACATACCTAATGTAGCATTAAACAATGCTTTAGCTAATTTTATTACGCATACGCCCAATATAAAAAGATTTTTTTCTTCAGCACAATCATTTCATCACCAACAAAATCACATATGCGTTACTCTTGCAAATGGTAGAGTTCTTCAAGCATCGCTTGTTATTGCTGCTGATGGTCGCCACTCTCTAACACGAACGGCAGCGGGTATAGGTGTTAAACAATGGAATTATCCGCAAACAGCACTCGTTCTTAATTTTTCTCATGATTTTTCCCATCAAAATATATCAACTGAATTTCACACAGAAAATGGTCCATTTACACAAGTTCCACTACCAGGACACAGATCCAGTCTTGTATGGGTTGTTCATCCTTCTCGTGCTGAAGAACTGTTGCATCTAGGGTCAAAAAAAATTGCAAAAGTGATCGAAAATCAGATACAGTCAATGCTTGGAAAGTTGACACTAGAAACACCAATTCAAGCATGGCCGCTTTCAGGACTTATTTCTCACCATTTTGCCGCCAATCGGACGATTTTAGTGGGTGAAGCAGCCCATGTTTTTCCTCCTATTGGAGCACAAGGATTGAATTTAGGGTTTCGTGATGTTCAAACTTTAATTGATATTTTACCCAACAAAATATCCGATTTTAATCCTAAAATGATCGTTACATATTATAATCGATACCGCAAACCTGATATATTGATGCGAAGTGGATCTGTTCATACACTCAACTCTGCTTTACTTTCTAACATGTTACCTATTCATATTATGCGGACCCTCGGGCTTGAATTATTACGTAATTGCTCACCGTTACGTAATTTATTTATGCGAGAAGGAATATCTCCAGGTTATGGATTCAAAGAAATTATGCAAATATTTCCAACCAAATCGCCTAAACAATTCCATTGATATTATAAGCACTTGATTTGGTGTATTGGCTTATCGCGTAAAAAATGAAAATCTTGCATTATCATACCGAAAGAATCCCATTCCTAAAAATCTTTTTCACAAGCCGCACTGCAGAAAACTTTTGAAAAATCCAAAGCTAGCATATAACCAAACATCTCCTCTAGGTGCATATCAATATGCAAAACAGTTTTATCAATGGCAAAAAAATGGCAAATTCTGTTTTCAGATCTTTACTATACTCCATCTGCATCAAGAAAAACAATCGTCAGAACAAAGCTAGAGCAATATATATGATCAGGTTTAGCACCAGTAACGGTAAGATGCGTTGGTGAAACCGCATCATAATCACACAAGAAACAATATACGTGAAATCTATCATACTTCATCTTTATCTTTATCTTTAATCAGTCCCTTGACGATATGAATAACTGCAGATTTGAACAAGCAGAGAACGATACGGGGCTGTAAGACAGATGTTCATTTCATTTTTGCTTACAAGAATAAAGAAGAAAAATCGGTTTTAATTAATCAACGTAAATTTTCAAAATTTTGCGTCATTAAGAAGTATAACATTGAAAATAAAATATTCTTTGGAACATGTTCGCAATAAAAATGTTAATACAGCATCATTTTAAGATGATGGTGATAAGATGAGATTAAATAAGAATTTGAAATTAATTATTTTTTTTATGATGATTGTATGTATCTCGTCTATAGTCACAATTTCAATAAATGAAGTTTTCCATACCTCCCATTGTCAAACCTTCGCATATGCTTCCTCCAAAAACATCATGAAACCAGGCCAAAATTCATTTACTGCTTCGCAAATTAAAAACTGCCTCATGCAAAATGGTTTTAGGAATATTAAAAGATTGCGTTTAGATGACAAAGGTATTTGGCGCACTTTAGTAGAATTTAAAAAGTGTCATTTTCTCATATCAGTCGATTATTCTGGAACAGTTAGCATCCAGAATGAAAGAAAAAAACATGATTGATTCTAAAACTTATAGCAATGTTGATTCGCATATTCGTGAGAAAAATTTTTTAAAAAAAATCTGTCATTCTATTAAAGAGCCCGCTTTCATTGGAGGTCTAAATGGTGGTGTATCAGGAGGAATCGCAGCACTTCTCGCAGCTTATGGTTATATTGCTTTGCCAGGATTTGGTCCAATTATCGCAATGGGTATCCGTGTAACACTTTCCGCTGGAATGATAAGTGGTGCGATGATAGGATCAACAATAGGTGTTTTTATCTGCACATTTTATGTTTTTATGGACGACTTATATACATCACGATAGTTATTTTTCTTACAAATTTCATAATAAGTAGAAAATTTTCGTCATTTACCTTGCCCATGCACAAAAACAACTTTATAAAACAAAGATAATCAATAAGTTATATATTCTAATTTTTGATGAAATCCGCATTATAAGGTGGATAAAGTACTAGTTAAGTTATAAAAATTCCTTAGCAGTTGAACGAGGAAGCAAATTAGGTCGCCAAACTGTTTTATCTTTGGCATAAACTATCACAAAATTATGATTATCTGAAAAACTACTCTGTAGCATTTTGTGGAACATATTTCTTTTGCTAAATGACAATTGACAAAATTAAAAATTTCGTCCACCCTGACTTTAAGGGAGGCGTGCTCAGTCAATCGATATCCAAATACTTCCCATCACCTGTTAGTAAATGCAATGTAGAGCAGCTCTAATGTGTCCCTCATAAGAATCAACCATACGGAATGCTAATCCTCTAAACCATTGTTATAATATTTCGAATGTATTGCCTGTATTACAAGGCAGATCGATATAGAGACATTTTACCTTACCTGTATACTCTTATTGAAACGCTTTTTTATTTATTATAACTCATGCAACTATCTCTAAATTTAAATGCTTACGAAAAATGAACAATGTATTCATAAATAGTAACTTTTAATACCATCCGACAGCAACTTGCGCTTCTTCTGACATACAATCAGGTGTCCATGGTGGATCAAAAGTCATGGTGACTTCAACACTGAGAACACCTTCAACTGCACTTACGGCATTTTCTACCCAACCCGGCATTTCACCTGCAACAGGGCATCCGGGTGCAGTGAGTGTCATTTCAATTTTTACTGAACGATCATCTTCAATATCAATACGATAAATCAATCCTAGCTCATAAATATCAGCAGGAATTTCTGGATCATAAACCGTTTTGAGAGCAGCAATAATATCATTCGTCATACGATCAATTTCGTCTGCTGGAATTACTGATATGTAAGATTTTTTATTTTCTTCTCTCACAGTCTCAATAGATTCTGTAGAGTGACACTCTTCAATTGTTTCAGCCATTAAAAAATATCCTTGCTTCTTCTAATGCCTCTACTAACTGATCAATATCTTCATAGGTATTATACATGGCTAACGATGCACGACAAATAGATGTTAAGCCAAAGCGTTGTAATAAAGGCTGTGCACAATGTGTTCCTGCACGTATAGCAACCCCTTTTCTATCAACAAACATTGCAATATCATGTGCATGAATCCCTTCAATTGCAAATGATAAAATAGCTCCTTTATTTGGAGAAAGGCCATAAATATGTAATGACTCAACCGTTTTAAGTTTTTCATGCGCATAAGTTAAAAGTGCCATTTCATGTGCATGAATTGTATTTTGATCTTTCTCTTTTATATAATCAATAGCTGCAGCCAATCCAATAGCTTCAACTATGGGGGGAGTTCCTGCTTCAAAGCGGTAAGGAAGAACATTATAAGAAACATGATCGGTCGTTACACCCTCAACCATTTCCCCTCCCCCTTGAAAAGGATGCATTTCCTCTAACCTATGTTTCTTACCATAAAGAACACCAACACCTGTGGGACCATAAAGCTTATGACCCGTAAAAACATACCAATCACAATCAAGATCTTGCACATCAACTGTTAAATGTACAACTCCTTGAGAACCATCAACAAGAACAGGAATGGCATTTTGATGTGCTAGGTTAATAACCTCTTTCATAGGAGGAACAGTTCCCAATACATTTGACATATGCGTAATAGCAACAAGCTTCGTTCTATCACTTAAAGCCTTTTCGAAATCTTCAATATGGAGAACACCACTTTCATCAATAGGAACAAAAATGAGCTTAACCCCTTTTCGTTCACGAAGAAAATGCCAAGGAATAATATTTGAGTGATGCTCCATAATCGTAAGAACAATCTCATCACCTTCCTTTAATTTGGACATAGCCCAACCATAAGCAACTGTATTGATAGCTTCCGTTGCGTTTTTCGTAAAAACAATTTCCTTAGTTAGTTGAGCATTTAAAAAAGCACGAACCGTTTCACGAGCATTTTCATAAGATTGTGTTGCTGCATTCGCTAAAAAATATATTCCTCTATGTACATTGGCATAACTGTATCGGTAACAATCATTCATTGCATTGAGGACTGATTGTGGTTTTTGGGCAGAGGCTCCACTGTCAAGATAAGCTAATCGCTTTCCATAAACATTACGGTGCAAAAGAGGAAAATCACGTCGAATTTTTTCTACATTATAATTTAATGTTTGGACGTTATTTTCCATTTTTTCCACCTTAAACATTTTTGTCTAACCACTTGCCAATGATATTTTCCAAAATAGTTTGAATATTATACTGCTTGATGTCATCAAGCAGCTCAGAGACAAATCCTTTAATTAAAAGTGCACGAGCAGTTTTAAAAGGGACACCACGCGCCATGAGATAAAAAAGATGATCATGATTAATATTGGCAATTGTTGCACCATGGCCACACGCAACATTATCAGCAAAAATTTCTAGTTCAGGCTTTGCATAAAATTCTGCATCATCTGAAAGAATGAGACTATTACAGGCCATGTGCGCATCTGTTTTTTGAGCCTTTTGAGCAACACGTATTATTCCCTGAAATACACCAACTGCCTTATTCGTAACCACATTGCGTATAATTTCGGTTGAAGTTGATTTTTCTTCAACGTGACGAACACTCATCGTAAGATCGCTGTGTGTCTGTCCAGAAAGCAAATTTATTACTCGTAATTGAAAATCAGATTTTTCTCCTTGTAATTCAACATCAATTTCCTGACGATTAAGTTGACTGCCTATATTAATTACATAAAGTGACAATTTAGCGCTTGGGCCAAGGACAGCCCGAAACCTAGCAAATTGTGTAGAATAGAAACCACGATCCCGAATAAGAATCCATGTAACATCGCTATAAGCCGCAATATCTAATGAAAATATCGAACTGACAAAGGTTTCTCTATCATTGCCAATCTGATGTTCAACAAATACAGCTTGACTGTTTTTACCCATTTTTATGTCTGAAAAAATATGAGATTGTCCACCCATTTGAATATTTTGTAATTCAATAGGAATATTTAATTTTGTATTTTCAGGAACGCGAAAAAGCCAACCATCCGTAACAAAAGCCGTATTTAATTGTCCAATAAAATCTTCATCAGAAATTATTTGATCTATTTTTATAGAATTTTCTTTTAATGCATCTACAAGACGTTTTGCTGTAATATTTTCTACCTTTGACTGGGTAGCTGTTTTTCCATTCTTAATAGAAAAAACAGCACTTTTTGAAAGTAATGCATTGACAAATTCCTCATCATTTACTTTTGAAAAATCATTCACAGACTTCAATAATGTACGCAGGTTAGTATAATGCCAACTTTCAATTTTACGTGAAGGAAGTCGTTCTGTTTTAAACAATTCAATAGCTTTTTTGCGAACAGCCTGCACTACTCTATCGCCAGGTAAAGAGCTCATACATTGATTGAAATTATTGATAATCTCTTTTTCAGCTGCCAACAATTCTTGCTGTGAGTTCATATTCATATTCAATGGCCTCAAGCCGCTTCATTGATAATGTCAGAATATCCATTTTGTTCTAAATAAAGCGCTAATGATTTATCTCCGCTTTTAATAACACGTCCTTTATAAAGAACATGTACCGTATCAGGAATAATATAATTAAGCAGGCGTTGGTAGTGCGTAATAACCAAAAATGAACGCTTTGAATCACGGAGTTTATTAACACCATCTGCAACAATTTTTAGTGCATCAACATCTAAACCAGAATCCGTTTCATCTAAAATGCAAAGTTTAGGTTCAAGAAGCGCCATTTGCAAAATTTCAGCGCGTTTTTTTTCTCCACCTGAAAAACCTACATTTAATGGACGTTTTAACATATTCATATCTATTTTAAGTTTGGAAGAAGTTTCTTTAACACATTTTATAAATTCAGGAATTTTAAGTTCTTCATTACCACGCGCTTTGCGTTGAGAATTCATCGCAACTTTTAAAAATTCCATCATTGACACTCCAGGTATTTCCATTGGATATTGAAATGCAAGAAAAACGCCATATACAGCACGCTCTGCTGGATCTATTTCTAAAAGTGACTTTCCATTATAAAGGATATCGCCTTCTATCACTTCATAATCATCACGACCAGCAAGCAAATAAGACAAGGTAGATTTTCCTGCCCCATTCTGTCCCATAATAGCAGCAACTTCACCATCTTGAACAGTCAAGTTCAAACCACGAATAACTTCTGTATCGGTCCCAACAATACGGGCACGCAAATTTTTTATCTCTAACATAATTTAATCCTGCTGTTTTGCCTCAAATGCGCTATTTACCTAAAACAATTATCCCACACTACCTTCAAGGCTAATACCAATGAGCTTCTGTGCTTCAACAACAAATTCCATTGGAAGTTTTTGAATGACCTCTTTTACAAAACCATTCACAATTAAGGCGATAGCTTCTTCTTCAGGAATTCCCCGCTGCATAACATAAAAAAGCTGGTCATCAGAAATTTTTGATGTCGTTGCTTCATGTTCAAACTGAGCTGTCGCATTTTTTGCTTCAATGTAAGGCACTGTATGGGCACCACAATCATTGCCGATTAACAAACTATCACATTGCGTAAAATTACGCGCATTCTGCGCTTTTCTATGTGCTATAACTTGTCCCCGATAAGTGTTATTTGCAAAACCAGCAGAAATTCCTTTGGAAACAATACGACTTGATGTATTTTTCCCTAAATGAACCATTTTTGTACCGGAATCAATTTGTTGGTAACCATTTGCAACAGCAATAGAATGAAACTCTCCACGTGAATTATCACCACGCAGTAAGCAAGACGGATATTTCCAAGTAATCGCAGAACCGGTCTCAATCTGTGTCCATGAAATTTTAGAATTATCGCCCCGACAATCTCCGCGCTTTGTAACAAAATTATAAATACCACCCTTTCCATCTTTATCGCCAGGGTACCAATTTTGTACTGTAGAATACTTAATTTCTGCATTTTTGAGCGCAACAAGCTCAACAACAGCAGCATGAAGCTGGTTTTCATCACGTTGAGGTGCTGTACACCCTTCAAGATAAGAAACGTAAGAATTTTCATCTGCAATAATCAATGTTCGCTCAAATTGGCCTGTATTGCGTTCATTAATCCTAAAATAGGTTGAAAGCTCCATAGGACAACGAACCCCTTTGGGAATATAAACAAATGAGCCATCTGTGAAGACAGCTGCATTTAAGGCAGCATAAAAATTATCACCCGCTGGCACAACTGTTCCTAAATATTCCTTAATAAGAGTAGGATGTTCGATAATCGCTTCTGAAATAGAGCAAAAAATAACACCAGCACGTGCTAACTCTTTTTTAAATGTTGTCACAACAGAAACAGAATCAAAGACCGCATCAACAGCCACGTGTCCTGATGCATAAATCCTATCATCAAAAGTAGAGAGGTCGGACTGTTTTCTCACCCCTGCCAAAATCTCTTGCTCTTTGAGAGGAATGCCAAGTTTTTCATATGTTGCCAACAATTCAGGATCCACTTCCTCCAAAGATTTTGGTCCTGTATGATTTTTAGGAGCAGCATAATAATGAAGCCCCTGAAAATCAATTTGGGGGTATTCAACACGTGCCCAATCAGGCTCTTGCATTATCAACCAACGGTGAAAAGCTTGTAAACGCCATGTTAGCATCCATTCAGGCTCACGTTTTTTAGCAGAAATAAATCTGATGATATCTTCGTTTAAACCTTTTGGAGCTTTCTCTGTTTTAATTTTTGTTTCGAAACCGTATTTATATTGATCAACACCTATTTCATGTACCTGGCGTATTGTTTCTTGTACTGCCGGCATAAACTTTCTCCATTCTTTTTCGCATCGAGAATCGGTGACTAAAGGTCTTGTTTTTAAAAGCTTGAAGCAAGCAATCCATTTTCTAGGCTATATGCAAAGTGGGAAAATTTCAATCACGCTTATTTTATTTTTAAAATAATTCTAATTCTTATAAATTTTACCTCTCTCTCTTATTTACAATTTGAGAAAAAAACAATAAAAAATCATCAATGCTTTTAGAAGTTGTACACCGTCCTGTTGAAATGCGAATTGCACCATTTGGAACATGATATCCCATTGCTTCCAAGACATGGCTTTGTTTTACTTTTCCCGAAGAACAAGCAGAACCTGCTGATACAGAAAACCCTGCAAGATCAAAACCAATTTGCATAGTTTCAGCTTTTATATTTCGCACAGCAAAATAAGTGGTATTTGGCAATCGCTGAACTCTTTTGCCAAAAATTTCAATATCATGACTTATTTTCTGTAGTCCATCTTCTAATTTATTGCGTAAATGCATTAACTGCTTTATTTCCTCTTGCGTGAAGCAATCAGCCATTGCTGCCCCAAAAGCAGCAATAAGCGGTAACGCTTCTGTTCCTCCACGCAAACCTTTTTCTTGTCCCCCTCCAACAATAAGAGGATCTGGCATGAGAAGGTTACCACATGAAACAAAAGCACCAATTCCTTTAGGTCCACCAATTTTATGTGCAGACAATATAAAAAAATCTCCCCCCATCTGATTAATATCAACAAAATTTTTGTCTACATATTGCGTCAAATCAACAATAAGAATGCCCCCAGCATTCCGAACGATAGCAGCTATTTCTTTTATTTTTTGGATAACACCAGTTTCACTATTTGCGGCTTGAATAGCAACAAGAGGGAGCCCTTTTGTGTTATCATGAGCTGTTAAGAGAGCTGTTAAGCGATCTTGTTGAATAAGACCATCTCGATCAACAGAAACTACGCTTGTCAGCTCTTTAGAAAAACGTCCTCCTTCTGCAATAGATGGATGTTCAGTCGCCCCAATGTAAAGGTGAGAAAATCTAACCTGTGAACTCCCCATATTATAAAAGGGTGTTAATAAGGTCATTGCTGCTTCACTCGCACCAGATGTAAATACAACATGATCTGGCTTTGTACTGAGCCTCTCAGCAATTTGCCGACGCGCTTTTTGCAATAAAGCTTTAGCAGCACGTCCTTCCGTATGGACTGATGATGGATTACCAAATATCTTTAGAGATTCCAATAATGCCATCCGTGCCATTTTTGTGAGCGGTGTTGTCGCGTTATGATCAAAATACCGGCGTTTTACAACCATTTTACATCGCAATCATTAATCTTTAAGAATTGATTTTAAAAAAAGTCGTGCAATTTTCTTGAAAAATGCACTCAAAACAGAATATCTAACGGTTCATGAAAATAAATAATCATGTAAAAATAGAATAAGCTAAGGTTCATGAAAGCCTTCATAGCATTTAAGGAGCATTTAATGCCAGAAATTATTTTTAACGGTCCCGCAGGTCGGCTTGAAGGACGTTATCAACCTTCACAACAAAAAAATGCACCAATTGCAATTATTTTGCATCCTCATCCACAATTTGGTGGAACAATGAACAATAAAATTGTTTATGATCTATTCTACATGTTTCAACAACGTGGCTTTACGACATTGCGTTTTAACTTTCGTGGTATTGGTCGCAGTCAGGGTGAATTTGATTATGGAATAGGAGAACTTTCAGATGCCGCTGCTGCACTCGACTGGGTGCAAACACAGCATCCTGATTCTAAAAATTGCTGGGTAGCGGGATATTCATTTGGTGCCTGGATTGGTATGCAACTCTTAATGCGCAGACCAGAAATTGAGAGTTTTATATCCGTTGCTCCTCAACCTAATATTTATGACTTTTCATTTCTTGCTCCTTGTCCCTCCTCTGGACTCATAATTCATGGTGATATCGATAAGGTCGCTCCCCCCAAAGATGTTCAAACACTTGTAGATAAGTTGAAAATGCAAAAAGGCATCATCATTACACAAGAAATACTGGAAGGTGCTAATCACTTTTTTAGCGGGTGCACTCAAGAACTTATTGAACGATGTGCACAATATTTGGATAATCATATGACAAATGAATTTCTCATTCCTTCATCTGAAATACTTTCACTTACTTAAAAATGCTGGAAATTTATAAAAAATGAAAAAAACATTCCGATAACAAATATGCCGCTTGTTTTTTAATGCTTTTTATAGCTTTCCTTCATATTACTTGCGTTTAAGGATAAAGAAAACATATCTTTTCATATCAAGGATAACACTTCTCCCTAGAGAATCCAAGTAAGATAGGCTCTGTGTTATTTTTCTCTAGCAATGTTTCGTTCTCTTGTGAAAGATGTACCATTTATGCTAGAGAGAGCTCATTAAAGGTCTATTATAAACAAATACAATATTCATCAGGAAATAAAATCCGTGCTTGCCTTTAAATCTGATTTTTTACACATTATGAGTGAACGTGGTTTTATCCACCAAATTTCGGATGAAAAAGGCTTAGATGCTCTTTTTTCAAAAGAAGTTGTAAGCGCCTATATTGGATTTGATCCTACAGCGTCGAGTCTCCATGCCGGAAGTCTTCTTCAAATTATGATGCTTCATTGGTTACAAAAAACCGGTCATCGGCCCATTGCTTTGATGGGTGGAGGAACAGGATTGATCGGTGATCCTTCCTTCAAGGACGAAGCGCGACCCCTTCTGACACAAGATGATATTGCTACAAACATCGCTAGTATTAAAAAGGTATTTGCTAACTATTTAACATTCGGTGAGAAAGAAACCGACGCATGTATCATCAATAATGCTGAATGGTTGTGCAAGTTAAATTACTTGGAATTTTTGCGTGATGTAGGAAAACATTTTTCCATTAACCGTATGTTGTCATTTGATTCTGTCAGACTCAGACTTGAACGCGAACATTCTTTATCATTCCTAGAATTTAATTATATGATCCTACAAGCGTATGATTTTGTTGAGCTTTATAAGCGTTATGGGCTCCGTATGCAAATGGGTGGCTCTGATCAATGGGGCAATATTATCAACGGAATCGAGTTAGGACACCGCTTAGGAACGCCACAGTTATATGCATTTACTTCACCATTGCTGACAACTTCTTCCGGTGCAAAAATGGGTAAGTCGTTGAACGGAGCTGTATGGCTTAATGCCGATATGCTTTCACCTTATCAATTCTGGCAATATTGGCGCAACACAGAAGATTCTGATGTTACAAGATTTTTAAAGCTTTATACCACACTACCAATGGATGAGATTCTCAAACTTTCTGCATTACAAGGGACTGAAATTAATGAAGCAAAGAAAATTCTTGCAACAGAAATTACAGCAATGTTACACGGACGCGATCTTGCGAATACAGCAGCAAAAACTGCTCGTAAAACTTTTGAAGAAAAAACATTCGGAGAAAATCTTCCAACTATCGAAATCAACGCTTCAGACTTAAAAACGGGTACTGGATTGTTGGCTCTTCTAGTACAAGCAGGATTAGCAAAATCGAACAGTGAAGCACGGCGACATATTCAAGGGGGAGGTATCCGTGTCAATGATCAAATTGTTGAGGATGAAACATGTCTTATTCTTGAAGAAGATATTAATGCACAAGGAATAATTAAACTTTCCTTCGGTAAGAAAAAACATGTTTTGATAAAACCGCTATAATCTATTTATGATTTTTTGTTCCCATTTTATATTTGTCTGGCGCACAATGCTTATACTTCTCATGCTGATCTTATTTTCTCCATTCAATTCTTATAATATAATGCGCTCTGTACAACTATAAAAATTCTTCGAAATAATTATCCCTTAGAGAGTTGAAGCATTATTTCTATGCTTTATTCTTGTGCTCAATGATTATATGTATTCTCATACGCAATGCTGACGCAAAAAAGAAAGGCACAACAATGACAAGACAGATGAAAGGCACTTCCGCTCCTGATTTTGATTTGCCACGCGATGGTGGGGGCCGTTTATGTCTTTCTGATCTTCAAGGAAAGCCTATTGTTTTATATTTTTACCCGAAGGATGACACCAGTGGGTGCACAAGTGAAGCAATTGATTTTACGCGACTAAAGAGAAAATTTGATGAAATCGGAGTTGTTATTATTGGGATATCTCCAGACAATATCGATAAACATAATAAATTCAAAACAAAGCACGGAATCGATATTATCCTTGTTTCCGATGAAGAAAAAACGACACTTCAGGCTTATGGTGTTTGGGTTGAAAAAAGCATGTATGGGCGCAAATATATGGGGGTTGAACGAAGCACTTTTTTGATTGATTCAACTGGAACAATATTGGAAGAATGGCGCAAAGTTAGCGTATCTGGACACGCCGAAAATGTTTTAGCTTGCTGCTACACTTTTTATCGTAATAGCTCATAACTCATAAACTTAATGGAATGGAGCAATGTGTCTATAAAATGCAAAAATTATCCTACCAAATTAGCTTTTTTGCTAAGGGATAAATCTGTGCCTAACGGAATAAAATTAACGGACCAAGAAATAAGCCTGCACAGCTTGAGAAATATTGTTATGATCAATCAATATCTTCAATTTCTTGATCTTTTCCGTAAATGCGTTGGGCAAGTGCTGCCTCTATAAACGTATCCAAGTTGCCATTCAGTACCGATTGTGGATCAGTATTTTCAACGCCTGTGCGCAAATCTTTGACAAGCTGATAGGGCTGAAGAACATAAGATCTAATTTGGTGTCCCCATCCTATTTCTGTTTTAGAAGATTCAACAGCATTCGTTTTTTCTTCCCTTTTTTTGAGCTCTTGTTCATAAAGCCGTGCACGTAACATAGACCATGCAGTTGCTCGATTTTTATGTTGAGAACGTTCTGTTTGACATTGGACAACAATCCCCGTTTTTATATGCGTGATGCGAACTGCAGAATCCGTCGTATTGACATGCTGCCCTCCAGCTCCTGAGGAGCGATATGTATCAATACGAACATCCGATTCAGAAACATCAACCTCAATATTATCATCAATAACCGGATAAACCCAGATACTTGCGAAAGAAGTATGGCGTTTTGCATTGGAATCATACGGTGAAATGCGCACCAAACGATGAACACCTGATTCTGTTTTCAACAGACCATAAGCATTATGCCCTTTTACGAAAATAGTAGCTGATTTTATTCCCGCTTCTTCTCCATCGTGTATTTCTAAGATTTCAACCTTCATTTTATGCTGTTCAGCCCAGCGCATATACATGCGTAAGAGCATTAAAGCCCAATCCTGGCTTTCAGTGCCACCTGCACCAGCATGAACCTCTAAATAAGTATCATTTGGATCTGCTTCTCTTGAAAGAAGCATATCAATTTGCCTTTTATCTATCTCATTTTTAAGATTACGTATTAAATTTTCTGCATCATTGATAATTTCGACATCACTTTCTTCTTCACCCATCGCGATGAGTTCAATGCATTCTTCAAGAGTCTTTGTAAATGATTGAATACCACTGATTGAATCATCAAGACGTTGACGCTCACGCATCATATCTTGCGCTTGTTGCGCATCATTCCAAAATGATGGTTCTTCTGCTTTTTGATTGAGATATTCAAGACGTTTTAATGATTGATCCCAGTTAAAGATGCCCCCTTAGCAACTTGATTGCCTGCTGGATTTCATCAACTAATGTTTCTATCTCTGCTCGCATAATTTAACACCGTAGTTTTTATTTTTTTAACATTTTTTTTCATTTATGCTTCTTGGCATTTTATACAAATTCAATGATCAAGTAAGTCGAATGGTATGGCATTATAACCTATTCACCGTAGGTTATAATGCGAAAAAATAGATAAAAATTACTTTTCGTCCACCAGTTAGTTAAAGGAGACTCTTCTCGGTTAATACAATCCACCTGTACCACTTTCAAGAGCCTTATTAACCTGTGGAGAAGTCGTTCCTGAAGGAATACCTTCCTGAAAAGAATTCGTGCTACCAATTACCTGGTATATATTAGCAGGTCCAGTTCCTGGTTTAAATGCTTCTAGAATGACATCACGATCTCCTGCTTCAGCAAGCATACCTGTTTTACGATTAATCGGCATTAAAATCATACCTTCTGGCATCTTAAATGGCATATCTGGCTTCTCTTTTAGAGCCGCTGCCATAAATTCACCAAAAATAGGTGCTGCCAGCGAACTTCCTGTTCCATTGTATCCTAACGGTGCTGGTTTATCGTAACCGATAAAAATACCAACAACAAGATCGGGGGTAAATCCCATAAACCACGCATCTTTAGAGTCATTAGTTGTTCCTGTTTTTGCAGCAATATGCCGATTGAGGAAACGTAAACGTGCCGCTGTACCGCGCTGAACGACCCCCTCCATCATTGATGTAATTTGATAAGCTGTCATAGGATCAAGAACTTGATCTCGCTCATCAATCAATGTGGGTTCACTTTGATTATCCCATGACTGAGCATTACAATTTTCACAGAGACGATCATCATGACGGTAAATCGTTTTTCCATAACGATCCTGAATTCGGTCTATCAGAGAAGGATGAATAGAGCGCCCCCCATTGGCAATAACTGAATAAGCTGTAACCATCCGTAAAACTGTTGTTTCGCCAGCTCCTAAAGCCATGGGGAGATAAGGTTGCAATTTATCTACAACACCAAAACGCTCTGCATATTCAGCGACAATAGGCATCCCCATATCATTGGCAAGTCGTACCGTCATAAGATTACGAGAATGTTCGATGCCATAACGCAGTGTTGAAGGTCCGGCAAAGGTGCCACGATAATTTTTAGGCTGCCAAATTTCACCATTATATTGGCGAATTTCAATGGGACCATCTAAAATAACAGATGCTGGTGTATATCCATTATCGAGTGCTGCTGCGTACACAAAAGGTTTGAAAGCAGAACCAGGCTGACGATAGGCTTGTGTTGCACGATTAAATTCAGACGCTGCAAAAGAAAATCCTCCCATCATCGCTAGAACACGCCCTGTATGAGGTTCCATAGCAACAATTGCACCCTCAACCTTTGGGATTTGTTGTAAACGATAAATATTGTCTGTGTTTGAAGTTTTTTCGACAAAAATGACATCTCCAACTTGCAGGACATGAGATAAATCCTGAACAGTTCTTCGATGGCCATTTTCTTTAACAATATGTAATGCCCATTTTGAATCGGCTTCAGACAAAACAGCAACTTCCCGCTTTGTTGATAATAAACCTGGAACTTCGCGCTTTGGTTGCAAACCAATTTCTACTTTATTTCCGTTAGCAGAAAGAACAACTGCTAAACGCCATTCAGGAACATCACTTAACCTAGCAATATTTGCAAGTTCTATACCCCAATCATCTTTCTTATCAATATGTCCGTAAGCTCCGCGCCATCCCTGCGAATGATCGAATTTAATTAATCCATTGTGCAAAGCACGCCGGGCAATAAGTTGCAAATGTGGATCAAGCGTTGTGCGAATTGAAAGTCCACCTTCGTAAAGTGTTTGAGTTCCATAGCGATGGATTAAACGGCGCCGCACTTCTTCAGTAAAATAGTCAGCAGCAAAAACATAGCTATCGCTACCGCGCATTGTAGCTCCTAAAGGTTTTGCTTTAGCTTTTTCACCTTGTTGACGCGATACATATCCATTTGCAACCATTCGATCTATAACCCAATTGCGCCGATTAATAGCGCGTTGTGTATTTTTGAATGGGTCATAATTTGCCGGCCCTTTCGGAAGAGCAGCCAAATAAGCACACTGCTCTAAGGTAAGATCATTGACAGATTTATTGAAATAGGTCAAAGATGCTGCTGCAATACCATAAGTGCTGCGACCAAGATAAATTTCATTGAGATAAAGTTCGAGAATATGATCCTTCGAATAAGTCTTCTCGATACGCATCGCCAAGATAGCTTCCTTTAATTTACGCTTCAACGTTGCGTCTGAACTTAAAAGAAAGTTTTTAGCGACCTGCTGTGTAATAGTTGACGCTCCTTCTGGACGCTTTCCAGAACCAATATTGCGAATATTATTGATCAAGGCTCTAGAAAGCCCTTCGGGATCTAAACCAAAATGATGATAAAAATTTTTGTCTTCGGCCGAAATAAAAGCATCCTTAAGAAGCTTTGGTATTGACTGAATTGGTAAATAGAGGCGATGTTTTGTTGCAAATTCTGCCATAAGGCTACCATCAGAAGCATGGACGCGACTCATCACAGGGGGCTCATAGAGCGAAAGAACTTCATAATCAGGAAGCGCGCTCGCCTGGCTCTTTGCCATCACTCTCTGCATCATTGCTCCCCAAAACCCAATCGCAACAACAAAACTCAGAAGATATCTAAAAAAAATCATTATCAAAACGGCTATCGCTTTCTTCAGAATTGGTCAAAGGAAAAACACATTACCTCACCAGCAACAGGGGTGTCACCGCCACTAGATTGAGACAAAGAAAAAATTGTTTTCCATCTTTAATATTTATACTAGATAGAAGCTCATATTGATACTCTATTTCTTCCCCAATTTAAAGAGGTTGCATAATTTTCTGTCTATACTCGGCGAATTGACGAATAGAATGAGCAATAGAAGCAGCCATTTGTTTTCTCCATTGAGGATTGTTTAATAATTCTTCATCTTCTTTATTTGATAAATAACCTATCTCTATCAAGATAGAAGGAACATCTGGAGCTTTTAAAACTTGAAAATCAGCATATCGATGAGGGTTATTTATCAAATTGATATGACTCTTTGATAAATTTGCGATAACACTATTAGCAAAATTAATTGAAAATGTATGCGTTTCACGTCGAGTCAGATCAAGCAAAATATCTGTCACTTCAAGGGATTCTTCTGCGGGTAAACCGTCAAGCAGATCAACCTTATTTTCACTTTCAGCTAAAGATTTTGCAATTGCATCAGATGCCTTGTCTGATATGGTATATACTGTCGCACCGCGAAGAGAATGCATATCAATGCTATCTGCATGAATAGATATGAAAAGATCAGCACCCAATTCCTGTGCCTTCTTAACTCTTTCGCTTAATTTTAAAAAGATATCAGAATCGCGTGTTAACACAACGGTAGTATGAGAATCTTTTTTTAATTCATCTCGCAATGCACGTGCAAAAGCTAGGGTTACATCTTTTTCTAAAATTCCAGTAATCCCTCGCGCACCACCGTCAATTCCACCATGTCCAGGATCAATAACAACACGAAAATTGCTTATAAGACTTATCTGTGTTTTTGTATTGGGGTCAGCTTTTTGTTGATTTTTTAATACCTCATCAAACTTTTTTTGTGTGCTTTGGGTAATATCAATCAAGAGTTGCCACAAACCATTATCTAATTTTTGTACTGTATTTTTGTCAACAACAAACGGAATTTTGCTTGTCAAAATAATACGTGAAGTCCGTATATCAGAGAAACCGTAACGCACATCTGAAAGCATACTTGATAATGTATTCTGTTTCTTTAAAGGTGTATTTTTCGGTGAAAAATCAACGATAGGTAAATTGATAACCAAACGTGCAGGCCTATCCAAAATCTGTAAACGAACACTTGGTTCAGCATTAAAAACTGCAATAATACGCGTGCGCGCATTATCACCAATGGTCCGCAAATTGACAAGTTTTAGGGCATCTGCAGCTTGAACATTTGTTTGGAATATTAAAAAAAACAATAAATAGTATGTGAAGTGCAAAATAACATTCCAATAGGCTGCTTTCGTCTTTTTGGTAGAAAACCCTCTTATCATAAAGCAAAATACTCTCTCTACATTAACAATAACACGCCTCAGTCATAATAAAAGTGATACAACGATTTGCACACTTTATTTTCCAATAAATGTTAAATCTTTCAAACACAAACACTAACAAACTAAATTAAGGCAATAAGGATATTATAATGACATATATTGATATTGTTACTTGCCAAAAGCGTGATATCAACATAAAAGAGCATTTACGCTTTCTAGTTGATAGATAGTAGCCATCTAAATTATCTGTAGTCCATATTAAGTTGTCTTTAAAAGAGCTGTTGTATGTTACACATTTAGGCTTTTTATGGATGAAAAATCTTTATGTCATAAAAGCTAGGATTGCGTTATAAGATTCGTTGGTTCGGATATCTGAACTGTTTTAAAGATTGTTTTGCCGGAGATTTTTAAGAAATATGAGTCATACAAAACAGATGGAAATGATGATTAAAAATGCTGTAAGTACAATCATGCATCTGCATGTGATACCCCATTCTGTTTTGCTGATACCTCCCTTTTATGGCAGACAGCCTTTTATGTTTGCGAATAGTTATACTGTTCATTTGAATAAAATTGCGCATGTCGCCTTCAGGATTTTAAATTATGTCAAACAAAATGCTTATAGATGCCTCCCACCCGGAGGAAACACGTGTTGTTGTTGTTCACGGAAACAAAATTGAAGAACTTGATTTTGAATCAGAACATAAAAAGCAGCTCAAGGGGAATATTTATCTAGCACGTATTACCCGTGTAGAGCCATCTCTCCAAGCGGCTTTTGTCGAATATGGTGGCAACCGCCATGGTTTTTTGACATTTTCTGAAATTCATCCCGATTATTATCAAATTCCTATCGCTGATCGCCTCGCTCTTCTTGAAGAAGAAGAAAAAGCTTCTGGCGGAGAAAATCATTCAGATGCTCTCATTGAAGAAACAAACAAAAATAAAAAACGCTCCAGAAAAACAAAAAAAGATCAGAAAAACAAAATCATGGCAGCAGATGTTGAAAATGCTATTATATCTGATGCAATAACAACTGATGATGCAGAAGAAGCTTTTGATTCAGATATTTCTCATGACTATATCGAAATGGTTGGTACAGAAGATGTACGTGAAGAACTCCCCACTTATCAGCGTAGACAAGGACGTCAGTATAAAATTCAAGAGGTCATTAAACGACGTCAAATTTTGTTGGTGCAAATCATCAAGGAAGAGCGTGGCAATAAGGGCGCTGCACTCACGACGTATTTATCCCTAGCAGGACGTTATTCTGTTTTAATGCCCAACACAGCACGCGGTGGTGGTATTTCACGAAAAATCACAAATATACAAGATCGCAAGCGTCTTAAAGAAATTGTGAAAGAATTAGCAGTTCCAAAGGGTATGGGAGTTATCCTAAGAACTGCTGGAGCAAATAGAACAAAAGCTGAAATCAAACGCGATTATGAATATCTTACACGGTTATGGGATACTGTTCGCACTTTAACACTTAAATCAACTGCACCATGCCTTGTCCATGAAGAAAGCAATCTTATAAAGCGTTCTATCCGCGATCTTTACAATAAGAATATCAATGAAATTCTTGTATCTGGTGATCAAGGATATCGTGAAGCAAAAGACTTCATGCGGATGCTGATGCCAAGTCATGCAAAAGTTGTGCAACCTTATCGCGATCTTATCCCTATTTTCGTGCAAAATAATATCGAAATTCAACTTGATAAAATGTTGCACCCACAAGTTTCTTTAAAATCTGGTGGTTATCTTGTTATTAATCAAACAGAAGCGCTCGTTGCTATTGATGTAAATTCTGGACGTTCCACCAAGGAACATTCTGTCGAAAAAACAGCATTACAAACCAATCTTGAAGCCGCAGAAGAAATAGCACGTCAATTACGCTTGCGTGATCTCGCTGGTCTGATTGTGATTGATTTCATTGATATGCTTGAAGATCGCAATGTTAGGATGGTTGAAAAAAAGTTGAAAGATTGCCTAAAAAACGATCGTGCCCGTATTCAAGTTGGTCACATTTCACATTTCGGCCTTCTGGAAATGAGTCGTCAACGTATTCGTATATCGGTTTTAGAAAGTACAACACAACCCTGCCCGCATTGTGCTGGAACAGGAAATATACGCTCTGAATCATCAATTGCTTTACATGTCATGCGCTCAATTGAGGAATATCTTCTTCATAATCCGCAATATAATATTATTGTACGCACGCCCGTAGCAACGGCACTTTATGTGTTAAACCACAAGCGAAATATTCTTGTTAATTTAGAAGCACGTTTTAAACTTAATATTAGTATTGAAGCAGATGATAACATTGGAACGCAACATCTCATTATTTCTAAAGGTACAATAGCAGCAGCATTTTCTCAGCAGCCTCCATTAGTTTTTGAAAATGACAGTAAAAAAGAAATTAAGGATGCAATCGTAACAGAGGGCATATCTACCGAAGATAAAACACCCGTTGAAACAAATAGACGACGTCGGCGTAAAAATCGGCAAGATGAGAGAAATGACAATTCTCTCTCCACTGTTTATAAAAAAGACGATACACTTAATGATGATTCCCGTCGTCGGGGACGTCATCGGGGACGTCGCGGCGGTCGCGGTAATCAGGAAAATAATTCTTATCAGATTTGTATTCCTTATGCAGAACCAGTGGGAGACTTTGCTAAACAGACCTTGGTAGAAATTAAAGCAGCGCACCGCAAACATCGTGTTCCAATTGCTAAGCCTATTGAATTTGAAGAAGTAGAAAGCGATACACAACACTTAGGTATACAACAGGATGAAACTGTAAAAGTTGATACAGTCGCTAAACCTAAAACACATAAAGTGCGTTCATCAAAAACACTGCAAAATCAGCAAATCCTTGAAAACGATCAAAGTATAATAACCCCAGAACCTTTAGAAGAAAAATCTACAGACAGCTCGATACATAAAGTGAAAACAAAGAAAGTAGATAAATCTGCTCATGAGGTGGTAGAAAAAACTCCTGCAAATGGTAAAAAATCAACACGAAAAACACGCGAAAAATCACTCCCTGATAAATCAACGCAAACA
Organism: Bartonella quintana; assembly: GCF_009936175.1. Classification (NCBI taxonomy): domain Bacteria; kingdom Pseudomonadati; phylum Pseudomonadota; class Alphaproteobacteria; order Hyphomicrobiales; family Bartonellaceae; genus Bartonella; species Bartonella quintana. The sequence continues at coordinate 838,130 of NZ_AP019773.1, forward strand.
AAAGAAATATCAGAACAAAAAACTGCAATAAAAGAAGTTGGCGAACTAACTCATTCCCAAATTAAAGAGACAGTCAACCAATCCGTTGTTATATCATCAATACCTGATGATGCTTCCAAAGCTAAGCGTGTTGGTTGGTGGAAACGCAGAACACTTTCCAAAAATTAAGTATAAAAAAACCGCCACAAATATTTATGGCGGTTTAAATAGAAAAACATAGAAAAATACTTCAAATACACTCTTCTACATTATGTATTTATTAATTTTGTTTTGCTTTTTCTTGCTCAGCCCGCATACGATCTTCAATCTCTTTTTGTTTTGATTGAATGGCTTGTTGCAACTTTATTTGTTCTTGTTGAAAATCCTTTTCCTCTATACCAGGACCTGTGTAGGCGGCTGTAAATCCATTAAGAGAAAATTCAATAGGATTAGCTGAACCACGGAAATTAATTGTGGTTACAACCATCTTCGAACCACTTTTCATAGCAGCAATGAGCTTATCATCTAAGACATCATTGGCGATACAACTTGGTCCATTACAAATAATATAAGGAACTTTTTTAGAAAAATTATCTCCAATTTGAATATGAACACCTTCTGGCAAAAAACGACCTGTAGGCACTTGAACGCCTATACGTCTTTCATTTTGTTTTCCTTTTATTTCAACAAGATTAAAAGCCGTCAAAGGTTGTCCAGTATTTGATACAACAGTATTCATTGTATTACAAATATCAACATCATGCTGTTTACTGCAAACCTTATACCAACCTTGAGATAAAGTCTGCGCACTCGCAGGAGCATGGATTGTAAGAAAAAGGGCAACAGCTCCAGCTAATCCTGAAACGGCAAAATAGACATTTTTATGCGACATGATTAAGTTAATCCTTTCAACGCGCTTTTACAATAACCCCAACATGAGGAATATTAAATATAATTTCAATCAAGTGTCTTAAATTAAACCAATGAAATAACACCTCTTTTTATGCCTCTTACTTCAATACAAAGACAAAAGTCAAATTTGGAGAAAGAAAGCTACAAACAGGCAGTTAAACCTTTATGCACTTATGCAGTACCCCCTTTTTATCGCATTGGCTTTTTATGAAATTCATTCATAAAATATCTTAGTGCAGTAGAACAAGATTGCATAAACGAATCAATATTGCAATATTTAAAGTAAATCCCTGTGTTATTCTACAGTTCTCATTATTTTATGCTTTTTCTTTACATTTATAATTTTTCTTTTAAGTCATGGGGGCTCTAGCAACTGGTATTACAATGCATGGAGCTCCAAAATTATCGGATATTTGATTATTTTCCTTATGCATCTCCCAATGCAAATCGAAAAGGTAAAGTGACTTATGGTGTTGTTGGAACATTTGATGGATTAAACGCCTTTGTAATCCGCAGTTTTTGGACAATTGTAAGGGGACTTTTCGCTGATAAACAGTTTTCTGGTCTTGTTTATGAAACAGTGATGGTACGCTCTCGTTATGGAGATGTTACACTTTATAGTTTTCTGGCAGAAAAAGTTGAATTAAACAATGAGCGCACTGAAATTACCTTTTTTCTTAATCCAAAGGTGTGATTTTCAGATGGAAAGCCTATCACAGTTGAAAACTTTTTATTCACAATAAATCTACTAAAAGATAAAGGAATATCTCCTTTTGATCGCTATATGAAACGTATAAAATCTGTCGAAGAAATTGGAAATTATAATACTAAATACACTTTCTAAATTCAAAAGATTGCGAATTTCCACTTCTTTTGGCAAAAGTAATGCACATATTACCAAAACAGGCATTAATGTTGATGATTTTGAAAAAAACGGTTTAAATAAAATCCCAGGAAGAGGTCCCTATATTATTGAGCATGTTGATTGGAGTGAATGTACTGTCTATAAATGTAATCCTCACTACTAAGGTCACAATCTTCTTGTTAATAAGAATTAAATAATTTTTATATCATTCAAATTGAATATTTTAGAAATGATACGGCACGTTTTGAATCTTTCAAAAAGAGCATGATTGATGTCTTTATTTAAAACAAATCCAAATTTTTGGCGAAACTCCTACAATTTTCCTGCTGTTCGCGAATGGCGTATTATTAAAGAAAATTTTTCAAAAGATCCCCCGCTGATCTTATCAGATTTGTTTTTAATACGCCTCCCACGCTTTATTAAAGATCAAAGAGTAAAGAAAAGTGTTATCGATACTGTTCGATTTTGAATGGGTTAATCATCATCTTTTCAATAACTATCTATACCAAAACAGAAGGTTATTAAGATAGATCTATTCTTTCATCTGTTGGTAAACCAGCAACCAAAGAAGAAAAGGTACTTTTAGCGCCCTATCTTTATCCGGTTTTTCCTGAAATCATGGATGGAAATTGGCGTATTTCCAAAATGGATGCTTCGGGTATGAATCAATTAACCTACTCAAAAGGCTTTGGAACTCTTACAAGAAGCGGATTTTACAAAAAGAAACAACAGAGCTATCGCCCCCAATGATTTGCTTTTTCAATTTGAAATCATGACGCGATCACTTAAAGAAGAAAAGATTGCACTTACATTCCAAAGTACTTTGTTACGTCTTGGCATTTCATGCCGAAATAAAAACCGTTAATGATAGCTAATATCAAAACCGTTTAGGAATGTTTGATTATACCAAAATTAAAAAATTCTCTATCACCAGGAAACGAACAAATAAATCGCTGGAGCTTCACTTCTAGAAATTTGAAAGGGAGTTTTAATTTTGCTCCAGCCGCTCATCCTGCTATAGATGAGATGATAAAAGCGATACTCGACGTGCATTCAGATATTGATTTCATTGCAGTAGTTTGTGCTTTGGATAGTTCTTATTTATGGAAGTTATTATATACTTCTTTATCACTTGCCAGAACAATGGATAGCGCGTTGGTCATATATTAACACCCCACTTATACACCACTTACGGATATCGTCTTCTAGCTTGGTGGCACGAATAAAAAATAAGAATAATCTTTATTATAAACTTGAAATTTGTTCTTATGAAAGCACAACAAATAAAATATTTTTATAGAATAATTTTATAAAAATGAGTGATAGCTTTAAAACAATAAAGAGAAAATTTCTAAACAGAACGCTGCTCTGCCATTTCTACAAGCTGTATCATAATCGTTACTACTCCAGCAAGTCTTTCATCCAATGTTGTCCAATCCCGAATAAAAATAATACTTTGATTTGGTCGAATTTTTGCCATCGAGCCTTGTTTTCCAATCCATTGAACAAGAGCAACACTGTTTGCAAAATAATTATTACGAAACTGTACAACGATTCCCTTTGGTCCAGTATCCAATTTTTCTACATGTGCTTTTCGACACAATGTTTTAATGTAAAAAACTTTAAGAAGGTGCTGAACTTCAAGTGGTAAAGGACCAAAGCGATCAATTAATTCAGCAGCAAATTCATCAATTTGTTCTAAATCATCAAGTTCTGTCAAACGACGATAAAGCCCCATACGTAATGATAAATCAGGCACGAAACTTTCTGGTATCATCACGGTTGTACCAAGTGAAATTTGGGGAGACCATTGCTTATCCTCATTTTGCTTGCCATCTTTTAATTCAGTAACAGCCTCTTCAAGCATTTTTTGATACAGCTCAAAACCAACTTCTTTTATATGCCCCGATTGCTCTTCACCTAAAAAATTTCCTGAACCGCGAATATCCATATCATGACTTGCCAATTGAAAACCGCTTCCCAAAGTATTAAGAGATTGCAAAACTTTAAGACGACGATCAGCAGCAGCCGTTAAAACTTTACCAGAAGGAAATGTAAAAAGTGCGTAAGCACGTTGTTTTGAGCGCCCTACTCTACCACGTAACTGGTAGAGAGCAGAAAGACCAAATATCTCAGCACGATGTACGATTAATGTATTGGCTGTTGGAATATCAAGACCTGATTCAATAATGGTTGTTGAGAGCAGAACATCATATTGTCCATCATAAAATGCATTCATAATGTTATCAAGTTGTCCAGCTGGCATTTGCCCATGTGCTACGACAAATTTAAGTTCGGGAACATGTGTTTTGAGATACTCTTCCACGAAAGCAAGATCGGAAATACGAGGGCAAACATAAAAACTTTGTCCACCACGGTAATATTCTCGGAGCAGAGTCTCCCGTATAACAAGCGTATCAAAAGGTGCAATAAAAGTACGTACTGCCATTCTATCAATGGGCGGAGTCGTTATCAATGAAAGCTCACGTACTCCCGATAAAGCCAAACCTAAAGTTCGTGGTATGGGGGTCGCGGAAAGTGTGAGAACATGAATATCACTTTTAAGCTCTTTTAAACGCTCTTTGTGTTTTACGCCAAAATGCTGCTCTTCATCAATGATAAGAAGTCCTAATCGTAAAAAATTAACTGCACCACTTAATAATGCATGCGTTCCAACGACAATATCAATCGTGCCATCTGAAACACCCTTTTTGACTTGTGTAAATTCCTTAGTTTTCACAAGCCTTGAAGCATGAGCAATTTTAACGGGTAATCCCTGAAAACGTGAAAGAAAAGTTTTGTAATGTTGTCGTGAAAGCAAAGTTGTTGGCACAACAACAGCAACCTGATATCCATTTAATGCTGCAACAAAAGCGCTTCGAATGGCAACTTCTGTTTTTCCAAAACCAACATCACCACATATTAAACGATCCATCGGTTTTCCTGATGCCAAATCCTCTAAAACAGCATCGATTGCATCCTTTTGATCTTCCGTTTCTTCATAAGGAAAGCATGCAACGAACTCATCAAATGGTCCAATTGGTGGAACAAAAGCAGGCGCAGAACGCGTGGCACGCTCTGCAGCTATATGGATCAATTGGCCAGCCATTTCCAATAAATGTTTTTTGAGTCGTGTTTTACGGGCTTGCCAGGCAACACCACCTAACTTATCTAAAATGACATCTGTTCCCTCTGAACCATAACGTGAAAGAAGTTCGATATTTTCAATAGGTAAAAAAAGCCGATCGCCTCCAGCATACTTAATTTCAAGACAATCTCGTAAAATTCCAGTTGCCGTAATGGTCTTAAGACCAACAAATTGCCCAATACCATGATCGATATGTACAACAATATCACCAGAATTTAAAGAAGCAATTTCAGAAATAAAATTTGTATTATGTTTACGCCGTCTTGGTGATCTTATAAATCGATCACCAAGAATATCCTGTTCTGCTATAACGACAAAATCTTCAGTCTCAAAACCGTGTTCTATCATCACAACAGCTGCTGATATACAATCATGAGGTGTTGCTCTGACAGTTTGCAAAGATTTTGCAACATCTATTTTTTTCAATCCATGCTCGTCAAGAACCTGCACCAAACGATTGAGAGACCCTTCACTCCAACAAGCTAAAAGCACCTTCTTACCCATCGCGCGCAATGAAGCAATATGATGAACAACACTTGAGAAAACATTTTTCTCTTGCGCATTGCGCTCTTTTACAAAATTATATCCCAGCTTAACATTCGCATGAATAACGGTTTGTCCAAAAGTTTTTGGAACATTAAAAGGCGTAAAATCAACACGTTGTCCGGATTGTTGTGCGATCTCTAAAACATGCTTTGGTGTTAAATAGAGAAGGTTAGGCTCTATCGGATGATAAGAAGTAGTATTTTCTTTATCATTTTCACGCTCTTTACGTGCATTATAATAATCCTCAATAAGGCGATAATGCTCAATGAGCACTTCTTCTATGAGATATTCAAAAACAAGTGGTAAATTACCACAATGATCAAAAAAACTATCAAGTTTCTCATAAAAAAATGGTAACCAATGTTCCATACCAGCAAAACGTCGCCCTTGAGAAAGAGCTTCATAAAGCATGTTATTTTTTTGTGATACACCAAATGTACGGATATAATTGCTTTTAAATCGGCTAATAACCTCAGGTGTAAGAACAACTTCACTCATCGAGTGTAACAAAAATTCAGTTTTTTTATTGATTGTTCTTTGTGTTTCTGAATCAAACACACGGATGGTTTCCAAGGTATTTCCAAAAAAATCAAGCCGTAAAGGTTCAACATCAACGGGAGAAAAAATATCAAGAATTCCCCCTCTCACAGCAAATTCCCCAACATCACGGACAACCGTAACACGTTCAAAACCATTGGATTCTAAAAATTGAATTAAACGCCCCATGCTAGTACGCTGGCCAACACGTGCATAAATCATCTGAGTTTCAATTAATTCACGAGGAGGTAATTTTTGTATAATTGCATTTGCTGTTGTTAATATAATTGCAGGGCGTGGATTTTGACGCAAATTTGCTATATGTGCCAAAGCTGATAGTCGACGTGCTGTAACAGCAATTCCAGGTGACACACGATCATAGGGTAAGCAATCCCATGCAGGAAATTCAAGTACAGGCAAATTGGGCTCAATAAAATTTAAAACTTGCTGTAAATGAGCAATTTTTGTTCCATCGCGAACAACATAGATAAGTGGTTTACCCTGTGCAATTTCTGAACTCAATTTAGCAAGTGCAAAGGCTTCAAACCCATCAGTAACTCCATCAAAAATCATGTGAGCAGAAATATTTTTGGGAATGACAATTTTTTTTAATATAGGCATCGAAATCAATTTAAATTTATACAAACATGGTAATTTATAATGTCACGAAAGAGCGGGCCATCAACTTCAGAAGGTGGTGAAATTTCTCCTGTAATCCAGGTCAGTAAATCGCGATCATCAAAAGACATAATATACTCAAGTTCAGAAAGCATTTTATTACTCATTTCACCAATATGAGCATCTACATAGTGCCCCAAAATTAAATCTATTTCACGAATACCTCGATGCCATGCACGAAAAATCAATCGGCGACGACGTATGTCCAGTTGATTTTCGTCAACGACAAAAACTGTCATAAAAGTCTCCTTGAATTAGGTGAAAAGTAGTACGGATATAATATTCAATTTGTAGAATAATTTTTTTTACCTTACCTCTAGGGAAGTTCAACAATCTTTTTTTCCTTAAGTGTAATTCGACGATGCATTTGCTTAGCCAACCCATAATTATGGGTGGCAATAAGAGCAGAAAGACCAGATTGACGAACAAGTGCAGATAAAGCTTGAAAGACATAAGCTGAAGTAACAGGGTCAAGATTCCCTGTAGGCTCATCAGCTAAAAGAACTGAAGGGCCATTTGCTACTGCCCGAGCAATAGCAACACGTTGCTGTTCACCACCCGATAATTCCGATGGGCGATGATTAGCGCGGTGAGAAACACGCAAATATGTCAACAATTTAAGTGCACGATCTTCTGCTATGGATTTTTTAAATCCTGCTATCATTTGGGGTATTATGATATTTTCTAAAGCTGTAAATTCTGGAAGCAAATGATGAAATTGATAGACAAAACCGATATCATTTCGTCTTATAGCTGTTCGCTCATTATCAGAGCGTTTTGCACAAGAAACACCCCGTAATATCACATCACCAGCAGTTGGTTTTTCCAATAATCCAGCAATATGAAGAAGTGTTGATTTTCCAGCACCAGAAGGTGCCACAAGGGCTACAAGTTCACCAGGATTAAGAATAAAATTCGCTTTATCTAAAATAATGAGAGGTTTATGACTCTCAAAAAAATGTCGTTCGATCTCTACAAGCTCTAAAATAGCCGCCATTATTCATACCTCAAAGCTTGTACGGGATCCAGCTTAGCAGCTCGCCATGCCGGAATGAGAGCAGCAAGGAATGACAAAAATAGAGCCATTCCAGCAACCATGACTGTTTGTCTCCAATCAAGTTGGGCAGGTAATTTTGTTAAAAAATAAAGTTGCGGATTAAAAACATCGACATTAAATAGCCAAGATACAAAGTCTTGAATATGATTGATATTCACAGTTGCTATGACACCAAAAATTAACCCCAATACTGTTCCAACCAATCCAATCATCATCCCAGTGACTATAAATATACGCAAAATCGTACTTTTTTGTGCGCCCATCGTGCGCAAAATTGCGATATCATGACTTTTATCTTTTACAAGCATAATCAATCCTGAAACAATATTCAAAGCAGCAACAAGAACAATGAGAGAAAGAATAAAAAACATAACATTCCGTTCAATCTGTAAAGCTGAAAAAAAAGCCTGATTGCGCGTCCGCCAATCAATCAAATAGACTTGTTGATCAATAGCTTTCTCTACGATTGGTTTTATTTGATCAACAGCATCAGGATCATTCAGAAATAACTCTAAAGACTGAACCTTATCTCCCAAATTAAAAAACATTTGCGCTTCATAGAGAGGCATAAAAACGAATATTGAATCATATTCAGACATGCCAACTTCAAAAATAGCAGTCACTTTATAGGCTTTAACACGTGGTGTAACTCCAAAAGGAGTCGCATCACCATCTGGAGTAATGATACGAAGATCACTCCCAACCGTAAGCCTCAATTTTTCTGCCAAACCACTTCCAATCACAACACCTTCCTCTTTATCAAATTGAGCAAGCGATCCTAATTTAATATTTTGGGATACTGTTTTAAGTTTCTCTAAATCTTGTTTGCGCATACCACGAACTAAAGCACCAGACCCTCCTTGAAGGTCACCCTGCACAAGCGCTTGACCTTCAATAACAGGCAAAGCAAATTTCACACCATCCACGGATTCTAAAGAAGGAATAAGAGTTTTATAATCGGAAAAACCAGAATTAATTGTTTGAACAATAAGGTGTCCATTCATGCCAAGAATACGATTGAGAAGCTCTGTACGAAAACCGTTCATTACCGCCATAACAACAACGAGAGCAAACACCCCTAACATAATTCCAATGAGAGAAATAATTGAAATAACAGAGGCAACTACGTGTTTTTTATTAGGAATCATATAACGAAAAGCAATCATCCATTCATAAGATGAAAACCTTTTATTCCTCAACCACTTCATAGCACGCACGGCCTATTAAATTCTAAAAAACTGGTTGAGTACATTTTCAACCGTTAGAGATTTTTTAACACCCGTTTTTCGATCTTTAATTTCAACTTCATTTTGTGCAATACTTTTAGGCCCGACAATTATTTGTGTTGGGAGACCAATCAAATCCATTGTTGCAAATTTTGATCCAGGACGTTCATTTCTATCATCTAATAATGGATCAAAACCAGCCTGCATTAAGCCCGAATAGAGAGTTTCACACGCACGCGTACATTTTTCATCATTTGGTTTCATATTGATGATACCAAAATCAAATGGTGCTATCGACTTTGGCCAAATAATACCATTTTCATCATGAGAAGCTTCAATAACTGCGGCAACAAGACGCGAAGGCCCAATACCATAAGATCCCATAGAGACTAGATGTTCTTTTCCATCTTGTCCCATAACTTTTGCTCCCATCGGAGCAGAATATTTTGTACCAAAGTGGAAAATATGTCCTACCTCAATACCACGGGCTGATAAGCGGTCATTATCAGAAACCTTAGCCCACTCTTCTTCATTGTGCATTTCCTCTGTTGCTGCATAGAAAGATGTCCACTGTTTAACGATATTAGCTAAAACAGCTTTATCACTAAAATCGATTGAACTATGTGGAACGGTAAGTTCAAAAAATTTCTTATCACAGAATATAGCGCTTTCTCCCGTTTCAGCCAAAATAATAAATTCATGACTGAGTTCACCACCAATTGGACCTGTATCAGCACGCATGGGAATTGCTTTTAAGCCAAGACAAGAAAAAGTACGTAAGTAAGCTACAAACATACGATTATAAGATGTTTTAGAGCCTTCATAATCAAGATCAAAAGAATAAGCATCTTTCATTAAAAACTCTCGTGAGCGCATTACACCAAAACGTGGGCGGATTTCATCACGAAACTTCCATTGAATATGATATAAATTAAGTGGAAGATCTTTATAAGAATGAACATATGAGCGAAAAATGTCTGTTACCATCTCTTCGTTGGTTGGACCATAAAGTAAATCACGCTTTTGACGATCTTTAATGCGCAGCATTTCCAAACCATAATCATCATAACGACCACTTTCACGCCAAAGATCCGCAGATTGAACTGTAGGCATCAATATTTCTACAGCACCAGCTCGCTCTTGCTCCTCACGAATAATCTTACAAACTTTATCAAGCACCTTTTTACCCAAGGGAAGCCAAGAATAAATCCCTGATGTTTGCTGGCGAATCATACCTGCACGCAACATGAGTCTATGAGAAATAATCTCTGCTTCCTTGGGATTTTCTTTTAAAAGAGGAAGAAAATATTGAGAAAGACGCATTAAATAATTTAACTCCTAACCAAGCCCATTGTATCGAAAAAATTTTAATACACCATACGCTAATCGACAGCTACATTCTGAATGCTTGCAAACATAATGATCATGTTATTGAAAAATTTATGTTTTGTATTTCCTATTTGGCTTATTTTTAGCATAAAATAATCTGACAATTCTTTCTTCTCTTTCTTTCATTAAAAAGAAATAACCTAGTATTAAATGCTTTATTTTGACCGATGTAAAAAAACTGTACAGATAGGCTTTTTTTGCCAAACTTCATTAACGGCTGCCCTCACTGCACGCCGCGTTGCTTCACGAATAAGTTCATTATTTTTCCGTTTAACACGTGGAATGTTATAAAGTGTATTTTTTACAACATCTAAAAGAATATCTTTCAAACTTTCCTCTTTTCCATTACTTTCAGGCAAACCGGATGTAGTCAAACCAATATCACCCTGTAGATCATGTTTGCTATTCATTTGGAGAGAAACAGCAACATGACCAGCATAACTTAATTTGCGACGCTCACGAATCCCTAACGTATCTTCATCACCAATAAGGCAACCATCTTTATAGATCCGACCAACAGCGACTTGATCAATAACTTCTACAGGCTCTGGCGCAAGACGGAGCATATTACCATTTCTAATATCAGCAATAATTTTAATACCTGCTTGACGTGCTAAAGCTGCTTGAGCAGTAAGGTGCATTGCCTCACCATGTACAGGAACAAGTATCTGTGGTTTTACCCAATCGTACATCTGTAAAAGTTCTGAACGACGAGGATGACCTGAAACGTGAACAAGAGCATCTTCATTTGTAATCGTTTTAATTCCCAAATCTATAAAACGATTTTGTATCTCAATAATAGATTTTTCGTTTCCTGGAATATTCCGTGAACAATAAATAACGGTATCACCAGCAGAAAGTGCAATATTTCTCATCTCATTTCGTGAAAGTTTAGCTAAGGCAGCCCGCGGCTCCCCTTGACTACCAGTTACAATTAAAACAATTTCTTTTCGCGGGATGTAACCATAATCATCTTCTGAAACAAATGGCGCTAAACCATTCATATAACCAAACTCTTGCGCAACCATAATACTCCGCTTAAGAGAATGCCCAACGACAAGAACCTGGCGCCCAGCAGATTCTGCTGCAAGAGCAATTGAACGTATCCGACCAACATTAGATGCAAAAGTAGCTATTGCAACGCGCCCTTCAGCTTTTGAAAGAATTTCAAAGAGACTTGTCTGAACTTGCTGCTCTGATGGTGTTATACCATCCCAACATGCATTTGTGGAATCACAAAGCAATGCCAAAACACCTTTTTTGCCTAAAGCGCGAAACCGTTTTTCATCTGTTACAGTCCCAAGCGAAGGTGTATGATCAATTTTCCAATCGCCAGTATGGATTACAGTGCCTAAAGATGTTGTAATTGCCAAAGATACAGATTCTGGAATTGAATGGTTAACGGCTATAGCTTCTACTGCAAAGGAACCAACCTGAAAACAATCACCAGCTTGAAAAATATTGAGTGAAATTTTATGAGATCCAAAATCTGATTGCCTTTTACTTTCCAATAATCCTGCCGTAAAAGGCGTACAGTAAAGCGGAACTTTAAGTTTTGGCCATAAATCAAGAACAGCACCATAATGATCTTCATGAGCATGTGTCAAAATAAGACCACGCACATTATGTTTCTCACTCTCTAGAAAACGAATATCAGGTAAGATAAGATCTGCTCCTGGTAATTCAGGACCAGCAAAACTAACCCCCATATCAACAAGCAGCCATTCACGAAGATTTTGAGGACCAAATCCATAAGCAGCCAAATTCATCCCTATTTCACCGACTCCTCCTAAAGGTAAAAAGACAAATTCATTTTTATGGGCTGCAGCCATAAATATTCTCCTATTAAGTAATCTGATGGTGAAAAAAATTTTATAAATTAATAACGACTTGCCTTGGCAGAAGCAGCCAAACCAAAATGAACATCTCCAGCTGTTATAGTTGCTTGCTGACCATTTTTTTGCTTTATGATGCAGTTAAAAGCACTATCAAGACCATCAAAAATACCTTCGATGACTTTTTTATCATTGATTATTTTGATATGTTGCCCAACGTGAGCAGAGTATAAAAGCCATTTTTTACGGATTATATCACATCCTCCAGGTTGTTTCCAAAGAAGGTAATTTTTAGAAAAATACTCCGTCAAAACCGTAAATAACTGTTCTGTCTCAACATGCAAACCAATATTTTTCAGACTTGAAGTGGGATAGGGTGCGTCCTCATAGTGACAATTTACATTCATTCCAATCCCAATAACCAATGCATACTGTTGGAATGTTAATTTAAAAATTTCAAGCAAAATCCCAGAGCTTTTAGATTCTTTAAGCAAAATATCATTTGGCCATTTTAAACTAACAATACTATTCGCTTGGTTTTCATCTTTTACAAATTGTTTTATTGCCTCTACCATACTTACTCCAGCAACAAAACTAAGCTGAGCAGCCGTCTGATGAACAATATCATCAATTAACAAAAGACTACAGTAAAGGTTTCCTTTCGGACTATACCACGTTCTACCTCTTCTTGCCATTCCCTGTGATTGCTCCTGCGCAACAATCCAGAGATAACCACGATGGCCAGCATACGCTCTTCGCTGAGCAATAAGATTTGTTGAATCAACATTTTCGTAGGATTCAACAGCGTAACCCTGTTTTTGTGCAAAATCCGATAAGATATAAACCATATTCATTAAAACAATGCAATAGCCGCTTTTTCTGCCAAGTCAGCAAACCAAATTCCAAAAAGCGTATAAAATAAAATAAATAATGCAGAAAGACAAAGACAAAACCGAAGCTCATTCGATAAAATAATAAAATGCGCTTTTGCATCATCAAACCACATAATTTTAATGAGACGCAAATAGTAAAAAGCCCCAATAACAGATGCTAGCATACCAACAACAGCAAGTGGTGTAAGTCCAGCATGAACAGCGGCAGAAAATGTATACCACTTTCCAAAAAAACCAGCCATAGGAGGTATACTTGCTAAAGAGAAAAGTTGTATCGTCATCATAACAGCCATAAACGGATTTGTCTTTACCAATCCTGAAAGATCATAAATATTTTCAACATTTCCACCACTACGCCGCATTCCAAGAATAAAAGCAAATGAACCAATCACCATACTAAGATAAATAGTCATATAAAGAATAACGCTTTTTATCCCAAGCATATCTCCAGCAGCTAACCCGACAAGCGCATATCCCATATGACTGATAGACGAATAAGCCATTAAACGCTTAACATTGCTCTGGCCAATTGCAGCAAATGCACCAAGTATCATTGATGCAATTGCCATGAACACCAAAATTTGCTGCCATGCATGCATAGAGCCATCGGAACTCTCTGATGGAATGAATACCAGAACAATAATACGAACGAGTAAAGCCATTGCTGCAACTTTAGGAGCACCCGCAAAAAATGCTGTAATTGGTGTTGGCGCTCCTTCGTAAACATCAGGTGTCCACATATGAAATGGAACAGCAGAAATTTTGAAAGCCAAACCAGCTAAAATAAAAACAATGCCAAAGATAACACCTAATTGTAGACTTTCACTTTTTAAAGCAATCGCAATTTCGCGAAAACCAATTTGACCGGTAAAACCATAAAGTAAAGAAATACCATAAAGGAGCAACCCTGACGATAATGCTCCTAAAACAAAGTACTTTATACCTGCTTCAGACGATTTTAGATTATTACGATTAATCGCAGCTAAAACATATAAAGCTAAGGATTGTAGTTCTAACCCCATATAAAGTGACAGCATATTACCAGCTGAAATCATCAGCATCATGCCAAGACTTGCTAAAAGAACAAGCACTGGAAACTCAAATATATCAAACTTATGCGTACAGGTAAAATCAACAGACATAATAAGAGCAAAAAGTGCACCAATAAGTGTTAAAATTTTCATATAACGACCGAAAGAATCAATAATAAGCGCATTGGTTTGAAATAAGCCACTTTTCGGAAAAACGACGAGAATAACAATGGTTGCGACAAAAAGGGCAATAGCCAAACCAGTCACGGTTAAAGAGGAACGTGTATTGGAATAAACACCAATCAAAAGCAATATAACGCCCCCCAATGCTATTAAAATCTCTGGAAAAATTAACACTAATTGAGCTATTATTTCAGTTTGCATGAGCATTCTTCTCTTAATCTAGTGTAGTTTATTGATGAGAGCTTCTACGGAAAACGCTGTTGCCTTAAGAATAGGCGTTGGATAAATACCAAAAAAGATTGTAATAATAACCATTGGATAAAGGATGATTTTCTCTCTTGAAGAGAGATCAATAAGTATTTTTAAATTCTCTTTATCTAAAGAACCAAAAACCACACGCCGATAAAGATAAAGTGCATAGGCAGCTGATAAAATAACGCCAGTTGTAGCAAAAATGACAACCAATTTATTTACTTGAAAAACACCTATTAAGGTTAAAAATTCACCTAAAAATCCTGAACTCCCAGGCAAACCGATATTTGCCATAGTAAAGATCAAGAAAACAACGGCATATTTAGGCATGTTATTCACTAAACCGCCAAAGGCTGAAATTTCACGCGTATGCAAGCGATCATAGATAACCCCAACACAAAGAAATAAAGCTGCTGAAACAATTCCATGTGATAGCATTTGATAAATAGCACCTTGGATACCCTGTTCATTTGCAGCAAAAATACCCATTGTCACATATCCCATATGCGCTATTGAAGAATAAGCAATAAGCTTTTTTATATCATTTTGAACAAGTGCAACCAACGATGTATAAAGAATAGCGATAAGCGATAAAACGAAAACCAAAGGAGCAAAATCAGTTGAGGCAATAGGAAACATTGGTAAAGAAAAACGAAGAAAACCATACCCGCCTAATTTGAGTAAGACACCGGCTAAAATAACGGAACCAGAGGTCGGTGCTTCCACGTGAGCATCAGGAAGCCATGTATGGACTGGCCACATCGGCATTTTAACCGCAAAAGAAGCAAAAAATGCAAGCCATAACCACATTTGCATATGTGCTGGAAATTGGTAAGTTAATAAAGTTGGTATATCGAGTGTTCCAACTTCCAAATACATAACCATAATGGCAACCAGCATAAGCACTGAACCAAGTAAAGTGTAGAGAAAAAATTTCATGCTCGCATAAACACGACGTGCCCCACCCCAAACACCTATGATAATGAACATTGGAATAAGGCTGCCTTCAAAAAAAACATAAAACAATATCGCATCAAGTGCACAAAAGACACCAATAATTGCAACTTCAAGAAGAAGAAAAGCAATCATATAAGCTTTTAATCTATCTTTAATATTCTCCCAACTTGCTAAAATACAGAAAGGCAAAAGAAAAGCCGAAAGAACAACAAAAAGAATAGAAATACCATCAATCCCCATATGATAGCTAGTGCCCTCTCCTAACCAATTGAATTTCTCAACCATTTGAAAATGAGGGTTTGTATGATCAAAGCCAGCCCAAATAATTAAGGAAATAATAAAAACAAACACAGTTGTAAAAAATGCTACATTGCGTATGTTACATCGTGCTGACTCGCTATCGTCTTTAATAAACAAAATCAAAATTACACCAACAAGCGGTAAAAATGTAACCGTAGAAAGAATAGGCCAATCAGTCATCAGTTTGCGCCCCCGATCATCATCCATGTGATCAGCGAAGCAATGCCAATAAGCATTGCAAATGCATAATGATAAATATAGCCTGTTTGCATCCGAACAACTCTATTTGTAATATTAACAACCCGCGCGGCAATACCATTCGGACCCAAACCATCAATAATCTTACCGTCACCAACTTTCCAAAAAAAGAAACCAATTTTTAAAACAGAACGAACAAACAAAGCGTTATATAATTCATCAAAATACCATTTATGACAAAGAAAACGGTACACTGCAGGCATTAATTTAGCAATTTTCTTCGGAATAGAAGGAAAAGAAATATAAAATAAATAGGCTAACATAAATCCAAAAACCATCGCTATCAAGGGTGACCATTTTACCCAAATGAATACATTATGGGCATCATGGAGAATATGATTATGACTGTTTGTAAATAACGCTCCCTTCCAAAAAGCATCATACAAATCACCAAAGAAGTAAGGTTGGAAAACAACACCAGAAAACATTGCTCCAATAGATAAAATAAAGAGTGGGATCAACATAACTGGAGGAGATTCATGAACATGATGCATAACATCGGCAGTCGCCCGTGGTTTACCATGAAATATCATAAATATAAGCCGCCACGAATAAAAACTTGTCAATAAAGCTGAAAAAACAAGAAGCCAAAAAGCATATCCCGAAGCAATATTATGTGATGCAAAAGAAGCTTCTATAATTGCATCTTTTGAGAAAAAACCTGCCGTGCCGAAAAATGTCCCAGGAATTCCAACACCGGTCAATGCAATAGTCCCTATAATCATCATCCAATAAGTTGCTTGTATATGTTTATGCATCCCTCCCATTTTTCGCATATCTTGCTCATCAGATACAGCATGGATCACAGAACCTGCGCCAAGAAATAATAACGCTTTGAAAAAAGCATGGGTAAAAAGATGAAAAACAGCCGCTCCATAAGCTCCAACACCTAATGCAACAAACATATAACCAAGTTGCGAACATGTAGAATAAGCAATAACACGCTTAATATCATTTTGCACCAACCCCACAGTTGCTGCAAAAAACGCAGTTGTTGCTCCAACAATAATAATCATTGTCAAAGCAGTTGAAGAAAGTTCGAAAATTGGTGACATACGTGCAACCATAAATACACCAGCCGTTACCATCGTTGCTGCATGAATAAGTGCTGACACAGGCGTTGGCCCCTCCATTGCATCAGGAAGCCATGTATGTAAAAGAAACTGTGCTGATTTTCCCATCGCACCAACAAATAACAAAAGACATGTAACAGTAATTGCTGTTTGTCCATCAAGCTGCCAACCTAAAAATGTCATATTTTGTATGAAGCTATTGTCTGCAGCTTTCGCAAAAATAGAGACAAAATTAACCGATTGGAATAAAACAAAAATACTAAAAATTCCTAAGAGAAAACCAAAATCTCCAACACGATTAACCACAAAAGCTTTCATTGCAGCCTTATTAGCAGAATCTCGCTGAAACCAAAAACCAATAAGCAAATAAGATGCAAGCCCCACACCTTCCCATCCAAAAAACATCTGTATCAGATTATTGGATGTCACCAACATAAGCATCATAAATGTAAAGAGCGAAAGATAAGAAAAAAAACGTGACCTTGAAGGATCATGGTGCATATAACCAATTGAATAAATATGCACTAACGCTGAAACACTGTTTACAACAATAAGCATGACAGCTGTTAATGTATCAACATGTAAAGCCCAATCAAAGATTAATCCATCGACAGTAAGCCAATGTAATATCAATACATCAACCGCTGGAGAATGACCAAGTGCAACATTTGAAAAGACCACCCATGACAATACAGCAACAACAACCATAAAGCTACATGTTATCAATTCACTAGCCAGATTTCCTATAGTTTTTCCACCTATAGAAGCAATTAAAAAGCCAAAAAGCGGAAGAAAGACGATCGTATGATACATCGCTGGTCAGCCTTTCATTACATTAACATCTTCAACCGCAACAGAACCACAATTACGGAAAAAAACCACAAGAATTGCTAAACCAATTGCAGCTTCAGCAGCCGCTACTGTTAAGATAAATAAAGCGAATATCTGACCAACGAGATCCTGAAAAAACGCTGAAAACGCAACAAAATTGAGATTAACCGAAAGCAATATAAGCTCAATGGACATAAGAATAATAATTACATTCTTTCTGTTGAGAAAAATTCCAGCAATACCGATTGTAAAAATGAGAGCAGAAACAATCAGATAATGAGTAATATCAATGTGCATAATCCCCCCTTAAATACCCTTACCTGATTCAACTTGTTTGATTTCAATTGCATTTGCTACAGTCCTAGAAACTTGCACCGCTATAGATTGTCGCCTGACACCTGATTTATGACGAAGTGTCAAAACAATAGCACCAATCATTGCAACTAATAAAATGATTCCAGCAACTTGAAAGTAGAAAACATAATCCGTGTAGAGAATATCGCCTAACGCCTGAGTATTTGTTCGCTGTGCTAAATTTGGCATTGGTTGCGTAACATGTGTTCTAAGAACTGGAGAAAAATAGCTACTCACAAAAACAAAAATCAATTCTACAGCAACAACAACTCCAATAAAAGCTCCAATAGGCGCATATCTAAGTGCACCACTTTTTAATTCAGCAAAATCAACATCAAGCATCATAATTACAAATAAAAACAAAACAGCTACAGCCCCAACATAAACAATCAGCAGAATAAGCCCCAAAAATTCTGCTCCTGCAAGCAAAAACAAAGCCGCAGCATTAAAAAATGCCAATATTAAAAACAAAACTGAATGCACTGGATTACGTGCTGTAATAACAATAACCGCACTCGCAAGCATAATAAAAGCAAATAAATAGAAAAATGCCGCCGCTAGATCCGTTAGCATAGGTAGACTTCTCCTCAATTAACCAAACAATTGATATAATACTTCACAACAGATTACAATTTATCGGAAAAATCATCCGACTACCCATTCAACGATGCCCTTAACGATAAGGTGCATCTATCAATATATTTCGAGCGATTTCTCGCTCCCAGCGATCTCCATTCATTAAAAGTTTTTCTTTATCATAATAAAGTTCTTCACGCATTTCTGTTGCAAATTCAAAATTGGGGCCTTCTACAATAGCCTCAACTGGACAAGCTTCTTGACAAAAACCGCAGTAAATGCACTTTACCATATCTATATCATAACGCACAGTTCTACGTGTACCATCATTGCCCCGTGGCCCTGCCTCAATTGTAATGGCTTGCGCAGGGCAAATTGCTTCACATAATTTACACGCAATACATCGTTCTTCCCCATTTGGGTAGCGACGGAGCGCATGTTCACCACGAAAGCGTTGAGAAACAACTCCTTTCTCATAAGGATAATTAATCGTAGGCTTTGGTGAAAAAAACTGACGCATTGCCAAGAAAAAAGCACTGACAAATTCCAATAGAAGGAGTGATTTTGCCGCTTGAATAAGACCTGACACAGTGATACCTCCTCTTAAGCAAAACCAGTATATTTTAAGAAAGTAGCAGTTATCACAACCATTGCTAGTGACAAAGGAAGAAAAACCTTCCAACCAAGCCGCATAAGCTGATCATAACGATAACGCGGCACAAATGCTTTAACCATAGCAAACCAAAAAAATACAAAACAAACTTTTAAAACAAACCAAATGATACCAGGAACCCAATTAAGCCACCAAACATCCAAGGGAGGCAACCAACCACCTAAAAATAAAATGGTTGTTAATGCACACATTAAAACAATAGCAACATATTCACCAAGGAAAAAAAGCATATAAGGTGTTGAAGAATACTCAACCATGTGACCAGCAACAAGCTCAGATTCTGCTTCAACCAAATCAAAGGGTGGACGATTTGTCTCTGCCAGTGCAGAAATAAAAAATACAATAAACATGGGAAAAAGGACAAGCCAATTCCAATCTAAAAAACTGTTAAAAGGCAAACCAAGAGTCGTACCAATTCCATAACTTTGCTTATGAACAATTGTTGTGAGATCCAATGAACCACTCACTAAAATGACGGTTACAAGCACAAAGCCAATGGAAACCTCATAAGAAACCATCTGCGCAGCTGAACGAAGAGCGCCTAAAAAAGGATATTTTGAATTTGACGCCCATCCCCCCATAATAACGCCATAAACTTCAAGAGATGAAATGGCTAATATATAAAGCAAACCAACATTAATCTTTGCAACTTCCCAACCTTCATTGACTGGGATAACAGCCCACGTTGATAAAGCAAGCGTAGCAGAAACAAAAGGCGCCAAAAGAAAAACACCCTTATTAGCACCAGCAGGGATAATAGGCTCTTTAACAACAAATTTAATTAAATCCGCAAAAGATTGCAACAACCCCCACGGACCAACAACATTTGGACCACGCCGCAATTGTACTGCCGCCCAAATTTTTCTATCTGCGTAAAGAAGATAAGCCACTAAGACTAGGAGAACAACCAAAAGAAGCAGCGTTTTTCCAACTATGATAAGTAATGGCAATAGCCAGATCATGAAGAAATCATCCATCGTTATTCTTTTTCCTCTGCCTTTACTCTACAGCTTGTGTAAAACGATTCTTTGCAAGAGATGAACATTCAGCCATAATTGCAGAAGCACGTGCTATTGGATTTGTCAAATAGAAGTCTTTAATCATAGAAGTAAACGCTTGTGTTTCCATATCAATCATCTGTGCACCAAGCGCTTTCAGACTATCTATGTCAGAGGACGTTATATCATCAATGGCACAAAGATGTGGATAATCATTAAACAAGCTCTGTCTTAATTGAGAAAGCGAATCGAAAGGAAGCTTTCGTCCTAAAACATCAGATAAAGCACGCAAAATAGCCCAATCTTCTTTTGCTTCACCCGGGGCAAAACCAGCCCGATTTGTCATTTGAACACGCCCTTCTGTATTCACATAAAGTCCTGATTTTTCAGTGTAAGCGGATGCCGGTAAAATAACATCAGCAGCATGTGCACCATTATCGCCATGGCTACCAATATAGATTGTAAAAGCCTCTGTATTCGCTAAATCTACTTCATCAGCACCAAGCAAAAATAAAACTTCACAGGTTTTAAGAATATTCACAATCCCAAGCTCAGAAGTAAAGCCTATGTCCAAACCGCCAACAATTGATGCAGCATTGTGAAGAACGCCAAATCCATTCCACTTCTCACTAAGGGCCCCAACACGATCAGCTAATTTTGCAAGATTTTTTAAAACAGACAAACCTTCTTTACCTGAAAGAGCTCCCTCACCAATAATAATAAGTGGTCTTTCAGCTTCTTTTAACACATTGAAAAATGCATCCTCTCCACGAATAAGGGCACTCAATGCATCTGTACCAGTTCCAAGATAAGAATAGGGATAACGTAAATCAACCTTTTCTCCAATTAATGCAATGGGAAACCGTCCCATACGTTGGCGTTTTAAAATACGTGCATTTAAAATAGCGGCCTCATAGCGCGGATTAGATCCCACGATAAGCAATGCATCAGCTTTTTCAATACCTGCAATCTTTGGATTAAAAATATAACTCGAACGCCCTAACTCAGGGGATAAAGCCATCCCCCTTTGACGACACTCAAATATTTTTGAATCCAATGAAAGAAGTAATGCTTTAAGTGCATACATTTCTTCAACAGATGCAAGATCTCCAGCAATTGCCCCAATTTTTTCTGGCAAAGTTTTAGAAATCACCATCTTAATTTCTGCAAAAACCTCTGTCCAACTTACAGGTTGAAGCTTTCCATCTTTGCGCACATATGGCCTATCAAGCCGCTGAGTACGTAATCCATCCCAAATAAAACGGGTCTTATCAGAAATCCATTCCTCATTTACATCTTCATTCGTGCGCGGCATAATCCGCATAACCTCACGACCACGGCTATCAATGCGGATAGCACTGCCAACTGCATCCATGACATCAACCGATTCCGTTTTAACCAATTCCCATGGACGTGCATGAAATGCATAGGGTTTTGAAGTTAAAGCCCCTACTGGACAAAGATCAATAACATTTCCCTGTAACTCAGATGTCATTGCCTTTTCAAGATAAGTCGTAATTTCAGCATTTTCACCACGTCCTATCAAACCAAGTTCCGAAACACCCGCCACTTCTGTCGTAAAACGAACACAACGTGTGCAATGAATACACCGTGTCATAACAGTTTTTACAAGTGGCCCAATATATTTATCTTCTACAGCACGCTTATTTTCTGTATAACGAGAACAATCACGCCCATAAAGCATTGCTTGATCTTGAAGATCGCATTCTCCTCCTTGATCACACACAGGACAATCCAAAGGATGATTGATCAGGAGAAACTCCATAATACCTTCACGGGCCTTTTTAACCATTGCCGTGTTGGTGAAAATTTCAGGCACTTCACCGTTAGGCCCTAACCGTAAATCGCGAACCCCCATAGCACAAGAAGCTTGAGGTTTTGGCGGGCCACCTTTAACCTCAACCAAACACATGCGGCAATTTCCAGCAATTGATAAAGATTCATGAAAACAAAAACGTGGAATTTCAGCACCAGCCGCCTCAGCAGCCTGAAGCAACGTGTAGTAATCAGGGACTTCAATCTCTTTACCATCAACTTTGATATTTATCATCACTCATCCCGCCTGCGGCTAACCACCTAAACTCGCATTTCGTTGCATTTAGAACAAAATCCTCTATCCTACTGCTCCCAAAGCAATATTTTTGCTTTGGATGACACTTCGCGTATAATCATCAATTCTACGCTCAATTTCTGGACGAAAATTACGTATCAACCCCTGTATAGGCCATGCGGCAGCATCACCTAGTGCACATATAGTGTGTCCTTCAACTTGCTCAGAAACTTCAAACAAAAGATCAATTTCACGTTTTTGCGCTCTTCCCTCAACCATACGCCCTAAAAGACGCATCATCCAACCTGTGCCTTCACGACACGGTGTACATTGACCACAACTCTCATGCTTGAAAAAAGCTGTTATACGCCAAATTGCCTTGATAATATCGGTTGATTTATCCATAACAATCATACCACCTGTGCCAAAAGAAGATCCAACATCGCGCACCCCATCAAAATCCATGATCGCATCAACCATATCCTCACCACGAACAACCGGACAAGAAGCTCCACCTGGAATAACTGCTAAAAGATTATTCCATCCACCACGAATACCACCGGTATGCTTTTCAATTAATTCGCGAAAAGAAACACCTAGAGCTTCTTCAAATGTACAAGGTGCATTAACATGCCCAGAAACCATAAACAATTTTGTTCCGGTATTATTTGCACGTCCGATTGATGAAAACCACGAAGCACCACGACGCAAAATCGTTGGAATAACGGCAATAGACTCTACATTATTAACTGTTGTTGGACAGCCATAAATCCCCACATTCGCAGGGAATGGTGGTTTAAGTCGAGGTTGCCCCTTTTTCCCCTCAAGACTTTCGAGAAGAGCTGTTTCTTCGCCACAAATATAAGCACCAGCACCATGATGAATAATAATATCGCAAACATGCCCATATTTCGTTTTTTTGCCAAGTAAACCTGCATCATAACATTCATCAACGGCAGCTTGAAGTGCTTCACGCTCACGAATATATTCACCACGAACATAAATAAAAGCGACATTGGCTCCCATTGCAAAAGTAGCAAGTGCACACCCTTCAATCAAAGTATGGGGATCATGCCGCAAAATATCGCGGTCTTTACAAGTTCCCGGCTCCGATTCATCTGCATTTACAACCAAATAATGAGGACGGCCATCATTTTGTTTTGGCATAAAAGACCACTTCATTCCAGTAGGAAAACCAGCTCCGCC
The DNA here is from genome assembly GCF_009936175.1 of Bartonella quintana. NCBI lineage: Bacteria > Pseudomonadati > Pseudomonadota > Alphaproteobacteria > Hyphomicrobiales > Bartonellaceae > Bartonella > Bartonella quintana. The sequence continues at coordinate 861,958 of NZ_AP019773.1, forward strand.
ACGGCCACGTAACCCCGATGCTTTCACCTCATCAATGATCCAATCACGACCTTTATCAATAATCGCTTTTATACCATCCCAATGCCCACGCGACATCGCAGCCTTTAATGATTTGTCTTTCAAACCATAAATATTGGTGAAAATGCGATCTTTATCAGCTAGCATACCCCACCTTTTTTTCTCTTGCCCTTAGCATTTTTAGCTTTTCCTCAAATGCAATTTAAAAACATCTTTTCAAGACTTCTTAACTTTAGTCAAATGTCGCCACAATGGGCAAAATAATAAAATATTTTTTCAAGAAAAAACACCTAGCTACATTCCCATTCTTTCTTTATTTTTTTGAAGACTTGAGCGATTTCTCTTTTTCTTCTTCATCATCAATGAGAGAAGTTAAACCGCTAATCGGCTCCGATGATTTACGACTATTTTGCGGCCCAACCGCTATCTCAGAACCCTTACCTGCTTCAAACGCATCAATAATTTCTTCAAGGCGTTCAGCTGTAAGATCTTCATAAGTATCTTTAAAAATCATAACCATTGGAGCATTTACACAGGCACCAAGACACTCTACCTCTTCCCATGATAGTGTTCCATCCTGATTGGTAACAAAAGGTTCATTATGAATTTTTTTCTGACAAACTTTAATCAATTCACCAGAACCACGTAACATACAAGGGGTTGTACCACAGATTTGAATATGTGCTTTTGTTCCAACTGGCTGGAGCTGAAACTGTGTGTAAAAAGTCGCAACCTCCAGAACACGAATATAAGCCATGGAAAGGATCTGAGCGATATGCTCAATTGCAGCACGTGTCACCCAACCATCTTGCTCTTGAGCACGCATTAATAATGGAATTACAGCAGACTGTTCACGCCCTACAGGATATTTTTCTATAGTATTTTGCACCCATATCTGATTTTCTTTTGTAAAAGAAAACTCAGCAGGTTGGTAGACATCATCTGCAAGACGGCGGACGGACATTAGCGATCAACCTCCCCAAAAACAATATCAATCGAACCTAAAATAGCTGTAGCATCCGCTAACATATGACCTCGGGTTAAAAAATCCATAGCTTGAAGATGAGCAAAACCAGGAGCACGTAACTTAACACGATAAGGTTTATTTGTTCCATCAGAAATAAGATAAACGCCAAATTCACCCTTTGGAGCTTCCACAGCAACATATACTTCACCAGGAGGAGTATGAAAACCTTCCGTATAAAGCTTAAAATGATGAATAAGCGCTTCCATCGAACTTTTCATTTCGCTACGTTTTGGAGGTACAACTTTGTGATTCAAACTCGAAACTGGACCACTTTTTTCACTACCAAGCAAACGATCCACACATTGGCGCATAATTCTCGCTGATTGACGCATTTCTTCCATACGAATAAGATAACGGTCATAACAATCGCTATTTTTTCCTACAGGAATATCAAATTCCATTTCATCATAACATTCATAAGGTTGGCTTTTGCGTAAATCCCATGGCACACCAGCTCCACGAATCATGACCCCAGAAAATCCACGTGCCCAGGCCTCATCAATACTTATCACGCCGATATCCACATTACGCTGCTTAAAAATCCGATTTGGCGTCACAAGCGCATCAAGCCTACTAAGAGAAATAAGAAATGGATCAATAAAATGACCAATATCTTCAATTAAAGATTCTGGTAAATCTTGATGCACACCACCAGGACGAAAATAATTCGCATGAAGACGTGCACCACACGCACGCTCATAAAAAATCATCAATCTTTCACGCTGCTCAAACCCCCAAAGCGGCGGTGTCAAAGCACCAACATCCATTGCTTGCGTTGTTACATTAAGTAAATGATTAAGAATACGCCCAATTTCTGAAAACAAAACACGTATTAACTGCCCTCGTTTAGGAACCTCAACACCCAATAACTTTTCAATGGCAAGTACAAAAGCATGCTCCTGATTCATAGGAGCAACATAATCCAAACGATCTAAATAAGGGACCGCTTGAAGATAGGTTTTTGTCTCCATTAATTTTTCGGTACCACGATGCAAGAGTCCAATATGTGGATCTACACGCTCAACAACTTCACCATCCAATTCCAAAACCATGCGCAAAACCCCATGTGCTGCAGGATGCTGCGGACCAAAATTGATATTAAAGTTTCGAACATTGACCTCGGCCACAATATAAATCCTTGTTTAAAAAAACTTATATCAAATTTTAACAAAAACTTTCATCACATTGAAAATATTCAGTTATCTAAGAATTTCATTATTCTAATGCCATACCATATCAGCTCAAATATCATTTTTCACCCTCTGCTTTTTCATTACATGGCAAAACATATTGAGCACCCTCCCAAGGAGAAAGAAAATCAAAATTGCGCATTTCTTGTCGCAAAACAACAGGCTCATAAATTACCCTCTTTGCCTCATTATCATAACGGCATTCAACAAATCCTGTTACAGGGAAATCTTTGCGTAAAGGATATCCTTCAAATCCATAATCAGTTAAGATCCGTCTTAAATCCGGATGGCCTGAAAATAAAATTCCATACATATCGTATGCCTCACGCTCATACCATTCTGCTCCAGGGTAAATCGAGCACGCGGAAGCAACGGGAGTATTTTCATCAGTACGCACCTTAATCCGCAACCGTAAATTATGGCGAGGAGCCAACAATTGATAAGAGACATCAAAACGCTTATCGCGAGAAGGATAATCAACGCCACTAATGTCCGTAAGATTAATAAACTGACAGCGAGAATCATCACGGACAAACATTAAAACACCCGTAATTGCATCAAGACGCGATACAATGGTCAATTCGCCAAATGCAAGAATAGTTTCTTCAAGCTTATCTCCTAATTTGTTTTTCAAATAAGCAGAAAGTTCTACCAATGATTCATTCATCAACAACAAAGACTCCCTACCGTTCTATTGATCCAGTACGACGGATTTTTTTCTGCAACAATAATATACCATACAATAATGCCTCTGCCGTAGGAGGACATCCTGGAACATAAATATCTACAGGCACAATACGGTCACAGCCACGGACAACTGAATAAGAATAATGGTAATATCCACCACCATTTGCACATGATCCCATAGAAATTACATAACGGGGTTCAGGCATCTGGTCATAAACTTTCCTTAAAGCAGGCGCCATTTTATTTGTTAGAGTACCAGCGACTACCATCACATCTGACTGACGGGGTGAAGCGCGCGGCGCATATCCAAAACGCTCATTATCGTAATGAGGCATTGAACATTGCATCATTTCGATCGCACAACAAGCCAAACCAAAACTCATCCACATTAGAGAACCCGTACGTGCCCACGTGATCAAAGCGTCCGCAGAAGTAACTAAAAAGCCCTTATCCGATAATTCAGCATTAATGTCATGAAAAAATCTATCGTCAGAACCTATCAACTTACCGGTATTAGGATCAATAATTCCTTTTGATTTTGGAGCCACGACCATTGAATTTCCAGATCTTAATCCCATTCAAGAGCTCCTTTTTTCCATTCATATATAAAACCAACAGTCAAAAGTGCTAAGAATATAATCATTGACCAAAAACCGAACATACCTATCGAGCCAAATGAAACTGCCCAAGGAAAAAGAAAAGCAACTTCAAGATCAAAAATAATAAACAAAATCGATACCAAATAAAAACGAATATCAAACTTCATGCGTGCATCGTTAAACGAATTAAACCCACATTCATAAGCTGATAATTTTTCAGGATCGGGGGAACGATAAGCCACGAGGTAAGGCATAATCAAAAGGGTCCCAGCAATAACTGCGGAGACAACAATAAAAATAAAGACCGGTAAATAAGAGCTCAATAAATGAGTCATAATCCTCTTCCACCTTAAGAAATGCTTGAATTAACACAACCACTCAGCATTGTTAAATTAAAATAGACTGTAATAACCGCTCTGTTAATTCCATTCGTACTGCTTCAAGGGCATGTCGGATGATATTTTCTTAGGCATAGGTAACGCAGAGCAAAGAAAGACGCAAGTCCTATTCTTATAAACCACATAAAAAGGAAGAAAAGCAATATTCCAAGAAACATCCTAAAGCTAATACTCTAAAGGCTCTGTGCCCTGCAAATAAGATTTACGCTCAAAAAACGGAAATTGCATAAAAGAATCACGAAATGGCGCGAGTGACGGGGCTCGAACCCGCGACCTCCGGCGTGACAGGCCAGCACTCTAACCAACTGAGCTACACCCGCGCACTTCTCTCGAACCAATTTATCATTGGTACAAGCGGTCGTGTAAGAGGTTCCTTCGTTTATGTCAAGCAGGCTTATGCATTTTTTCAAAAAAATCATCAAATAACATCTTTATTCTTGCGTTTGGAAAAATTTTTCCTTAAAGAGTGCCATTCAGTTGCTGATCATTGCATTGGGCGATTAGCTCAGCTGGTAGAGCGCTTCGTTTACACCGAAGATGTCGGGAGTTCGAGTCTCTCATCGCCCACCATTTGATTTTGTGCCATAACTTAATTGATTTTATATACCTTTTTAAAGGTTGAGAGATGGGTAAATATTAAAGTGACGGGATAGGATTTTCGAACGTAGCGCTACAAAACGCTTTCTTGGAAAATGACTTTTAATAATTCTTTGAGTGGTGCTAAGTTCTCTTGGGGAGAATTATAGAACTTTAATGAAAACTCTAATAAACATGCTAGTAATTTCATGTTGTAACGGATCAAGAGGTTTTATTGTAAAATTCTGACGACCAGCATTTGCTTCTCCTCTTAACAGTGCTGACATCTTTTGATCTAAAAAGCGTATAGCTCTATGATTTTTTTCCATTCCAAATGTACACACCTTTTTACCAATCTCTGCAGAACACAAAAGTCGCAGACATGCCTAATTTCTCAGCTATATCTAGAAAAAGTTCGTTTGGTACAATCAATGCAAAGTTTGCGCACAATTTTACCAAATGTGTAAGAACTGAATAAAAGCTCTCTAAACGAGAAGAATATTTGTTCTGATTCTATCACAATTTTTCAGTTTTTCCTCTGCAATGCTTACAAATCAAAACTTTTTTCGAGGTATTTTTATCCGTATCAGACATTCAAAATATTCCACTTCCAAAAAGTTGATTTTGAGCCATAATGTAGCCACCTTTAATATAAAGTTAAGATTAATGGATGAAGCACTATAATGAGGGCTCATTCTGTCGTTCGCTCACGTATTCTTATTGACATGAAAAAAAGCAATGATCACCTTGGAACGCATGGGGTTAAGTGCATCAGATTTCATTTGCATGACATTTTTTCGTGTAGCTGAAGAAGGCTTTTTGCCTTTTGATGATCAAAGTACAAAATAGTGCCACGCGCAAAGCTATAAAGGAACTAAACGAAGGCAAAGGCAAAACATTTGAAAACGCTGACGCGCTCTTTAAGGACCTAGGCATCTGACATGCTAATGCCTCTTCGTTCGGTATGCACCTCATCATGATATCTTTGTAAAAGTAATTGTAGCGTTATACCTCTCCCATTATCCCTATTAAAAATGCCTTCAACTATCGCGTCTAAACAAATTTATCAATGTCTCTTGCTCTACTTAAAAAGCTTAAAATTTCCTGATCAACTGATTATTTACAATGGGATATTTTCTATAAGCAGAACAAATTTATAAATTTTTCTTTATTCAGCAAAATAGTGGACTTTTCTATTGATCTCTATCACCACTCCCGTACTTTCTTTAAGGAGATATCTTTACAAGCTCCCAACCCCATTTCTCGCTGTCACTCATGAATCCGTATAACACAACACCCACTGAGCCCTTCCATCCTCGCGCTTATAAAGCCAAAAGCCTGCGCTATCATTATTTATCAGCACTTAAGATTATTACTGCTTTTGTACTTAAGCGGTTCGTTGCACGCATGTCAATCCATCTTCGCATTGCGATTGAACGGATTCTAATGCTTATTGATGATCGTAAACAAAACAGAAACATATAGCATTTTGGTTTTTCTATTCTCTTTTAAAGTAAAGAAAGATGATTTCATGACTTTTTCTACTAATTTTCTTTAATATTTTTTTAAATTTTGTCAGATCCTATTGTGAAAAAATATGCAAGGTTTTAGTGAACATGCCGACAATTTCATAGCAAAATTGATCAGAAAATCTTATTACAAACTCTACCAATAGGCATATGCTTTTTCTTATCTCAAATGCTATGATCCTTCGTTTGCACTGTTTTCTATTAAGCTGAAAATATTTTTATCAACATGCTTAATTAAGAAAATCCTTTATTTTTCGCTTTAATACTCTTTTTCAAAAAGATGTGGGCTTTCAATAACAAGCTTTTTTCGTGCTTTTTGTAACTGTTTAATAACTTCATCAATCTTTGATGGAGAAGAAAAAGATTCTTGCTCACTTAATAAATGTTGCTTCTCCCTATTCTTGTAAAAACACTGCATCTGAGATTGAAGCATTCTAATCTCTTGAAACAAAAGGCGTCCAGTTTCTTTAAAACCACTATTAAGTGAGAAAAGTTGATCGGAAATTGATAGTAAAATTTGTTTTAAAAAACGCTCATTTTCTTGGCGTTTACGGTATTCTAAAATAAGAGCATAACTTATCTCATCCAGCTGTTTTTTTGTGGAATCAATTTGACGCAATAAATTTGGTTCTCCCCCCATATTATCTTCTCTCACCTTCAAAAGTATAGAATGAATATCTAGCAACTTAACTGCGGAATGAGATAAATAACCAACCAATATAGATGTATTGGAATAGCGTTTTTTTACAACCATCACAAATTCACCTAATGAGTGTTTTTATATTCATCCCGCTATTCATTTCTGATTCTACAAAGCCATTCTAAAGAAAATGCTAAAAAATATTGTTCCCAATTTATTTATATCTTAGGAGAAATCTCCATTCTTTTCGAACTTAACGTCCAGCTAGTGGGGATAAAAGACGCACAGGTGTATAAAGGATAAGGTGCGTTGTTTTTTCCAACACACTACCACTATCAGCAAGCAGCGCCTGACTAAGTGATAATTCTGTACCCTGCATAATTGTTGAGGCCAAAGAACCTTCTCGAGAAAGAGCCATTAACGTTGGTGAAGAGGCAAATACATTGTGCGCTCCACCATCAACATTAGAAAAATCAAGAACAGCTATTCCATTTTTACGCAACATTTCAATATCCGACCCATCTCCCACACGATGATGTCCACCCGTAAGACGCCCTGAAACAGCGAGAGCTTTATCCGCACGAGATACCAAAATAGCTGTTGGCTGAGGCAATTTCTTAATATCCTTCAGTTGACGCTCAAACACATCAACATCAATGTCTGGCGCTGCCATTAACAAACTTGTAATACGGCGAATAGGTTTATATTTTCCTTGTAATGCTAGAGTTCTAAACGCCTCCATTATGACAAAATTTCCCATAGAGTGCGCAATAACAGAAATCCGATCAGCTTTTGTTTCACTAATAAGTGTCAAGAGCTCTATCATTCCATCACGCGCGAAATTGGCGCTATCACGGTCATAAATATAAAGGGGGATTGATCCGGCAGAGGGCCACGAATAGTGCACAGCGACAACATTTAAAGAATAATCATATGTAAACTGGGCTGTACGAAATGTACCATCTGCAAAATTATTATTATAGCCATGAATAAAAAGGAAAATTTCTCTTTTTCCTTTTGACTTTTTTTCTAAAGCAGCATTTAATTGCTGTTTAAATTGTTCCCTGTTATCGTATTTTTGCAATGCTACTGCTGCAAAATATTTATCGTGAGTAGGACTATAAGTGTTTATCTCTACAAAACCCTTCACGTGTTGTTGAGGGATTCCTACGTCAACGCGATTATAATACACTTTATTTGATCGCTCTGTTCCATAAGGCTGAGAATAGTTATTTTGTATCATACGACTTGTTGCAACATACACTGGAACGATAGCTTTCGGAGGTATCGGTCTACCTTCAACTTCCTTCTTCACTGCAATCATAGATGGTGTTGCATGGATACCATGCCAAAGGACAGCCCGCGATGTACTACACGCCGTTAATAAAGAAAAGCAAATAAAGAGTGTTAAATACTTTAAAAACACTGTAATTCTCACTGCAGCATCACCCCGTCCTTTGAAAAAAATAACATTTCAACTACAGGTAAAAAGATAAACTTTCACGAATCTGAAACGAAACCATTACTAGAAACGTACTACAAATAATACGCTAAAAAAATTCCGCTCTAATACCGTATTATTCGCCTATTTATCCTTAACTAGCAATTGAGAATACAAATGGTGCGGTCGAGAAGACTCGAACTTCCACGGGTTACCCCACAGCGACCTCAACGCTGCACGTCTACCACTTCCGCCACGACCGCACGTGGTGAATCCAAACACATCAGTTCTCTGAATTTAACAAATCACTAAGCAAGGCACAAGCTCATTTTCATTTTCTGATGATTTTTTATCTGGATACTTACCGATATAAATCGATACAAACTATGAGAATATAGATCTTACGACGATCTACGCACTATCATCATAAAATTAGTCTGTGCAACTTGATCATTTTCATAAGAGCCATGAAAACTTGTTGTAATCGTTGTAGCTCCCTGCTTTTGTACTCCTCTCATAGTCATACACATGTGTTCAGCCTCAATTAAGACTGCAATACCACAAGGTTTTAGATATTCTTCTAACGCATCAGCTATTTGAGCTGTCATGGTTTCCTGTGTCTGTAAACGACGAGAAAAAACATCTACAATCCGTGCAATTTTTGAAAGACCAACAACCTTTTCATCAGGAAGATAAGCGATATGAGCTTTCCCAACAATTGGGATCATATGATGTTCACAATGCGAATAAAAAGAGATATCTTTCACGATTACTGGTTCATTATAGCCTGAAACCTCTTCAAAAACCGTGCCCAAGATTTCTTCAACCGATTCGCCATAACCGATAAAAAGATCACGATATGCCTTAGCGACGCGTCTTGGAGTGTCTAAAAGCCCTTCTCGATTTGGATTTTCCCCTATCCATAATAGCAATGTACGAATTGCCGCTTCCACTTCTTCAAACTGAGGACGCTTCCTTCCAGATAAAAAAGGGTTTTTAGTACCTCCTTTAATATTATGCATTTTAAAACTCCAACCCTACCATATACAAAGCATTTGCTACATATCTATTTCATCCTGTATAATCTCTATATAATCGAATGAAAAGCTTAAACAATCACGGCTTTCGAAATTTCAGGCAATAGCTCATGATTGATAATATCTACAGTGATAAAATACTTGAACATGCTGCCCATCTAAGCAAAATTGGACGTCTTAATAACCCCGATGCAACGTCAAAAAAACATGCACGCCTTTGCGGTTCAACAATCACCGTAGATTTAAAAATAGAAAATAACATTGTTACAGATTTTGCCCATGAAGTACGTGCATGTGTGTTAGGACAAGCTGCAGCTTCACTTTTAGCATTTCATATCATCGGCCAAACAACACAAAATCTTAAAATGTTGCATGAAACTATCTACCATATGCTGACAGAAGATGGCCCTCCTCCTCCAGCTCCATTTGAAGCATTTTCCTGTCTGCAGCCTATAAAAGACTATAAAGCGCGCCACACATCAACGATGCTCATTTTTGATGCCGTCATAGATTGTATTCAACAAGTTGAAGAAAAATAAATGTTTAAACTACATCCTCAGAAAAAAAAGGCACAAACTCGCAATTATACAGGCCCTTGGCGAAAAACACCCGGACGATTACTTGGTCTTCTATTGATCCGTTTTTATCAAATAACACTTTCCAGTTTTATAGGAAACCAGTGTCGCCATGCACCGACCTGTTCAGAATATATTTATGAAGCAATCGCACGTCACGGACTGTGGGCTGGTGCGTGGATGGGACTTTTTCGCATCATGCGTTGTGGTCCATTTGGAACACATGGTTTTGATCCAGTACCCACCTCTCTTGGAAATTCTTACTATTTTTATAAACCTTGGTGCTACTGGAAAATTTCTGCCAGACACAATAAATAATTCTTTTCTTTTTTCATGCATATTGATAAAAATGAGTTTAATTTGCCTTAACTACTTATAACTCAATTTCTCATGAAACCACCCGCTATTGTCGGCGGAATTGGATCAAAGGGGTGTTTTATGTCTTGCTCTGTTTCTCTCTCTTTTCCCGATGGTTCAAAACGTGATTACCCCAATGAAATGACTGGTTTAGAATTGGCTGCATCCATTTCTAAATCACTTGCAAAAAAAGCAGTTGCCTATAGCCTTAATGGAATCACCCGAGATCTATCGGATCCATTAGGACAGTCTGGTCAGATAGAAATCATTACCCGCGAAGATCCACGTGCCCTTGAACTCATACGCCACGATTGTGCGCATGTTTTAGCCGAAGCAGTGCAAGAACTCTTTCCTGAAACACAAGTTACAATTGGCCCTGTTATTGAAAATGGTTTTTATTATGACTTTGCGCGTCAACAACCTTTTACATTGAATGATCTCACCATTATTGAAAAGAAAATGCATGAAATTATCCAACGTAATAAACCTTTCAGAAAAGAAATTTGGTCTCGTAAAAAAGCCAGAGAAATTTTTTCTGAAAAAAACGAACTTTATAAGGTTGAACTTATCGATAGTATTCCCGACAATCAAGATTTAAAAATCTATTATCAAGGTGATTGGTTTGACCTTTGCCGTGGTCCACACATGCAATCTACTGGACAAATTGGGAATGCTTTCAAACTTATGAAAGTCGCAGGAGCTTATTGGCGGGGCGATGCTCATAACCCGATGTTAACGAGAATTTATGGCACAGCATTTTCGAATGAAAATGATTTAAAAGCCTATCTACACATGCTAGAAGAAGCTGAGAAACGCGATCATCGTCGTTTGGGACGTGAAATGGACTTATTTCATTTTCAAGAAGACGGACCAGGAATGATTTTTTGGCACAAAAAAGGCTGGAAAATGTTTCAAAATTTGATCAGTTATATGCGGAGACGCCTTGATGATCATCAATATTCAGAAGTTAATGCGCCACAAGTTCTCGATAAATCTCTTTGGGAATTATCTGGTCATTGGGGATGGTACAAGGAGAATATGTTCAAAGCAATTCCAGCAATTGAGGATTGGGATGATAAATGTATTTATGCTCTTAAACCAATGAATTGTCCTGGTCATGTACAGATTTTTAAACATAGTTTAAAATCTTATCGCGATTTACCTGTGAGACTCGCTGAGTTTGGTGTTGTCCATCGCTATGAACCTTCAGGTGCCTTACACGGTCTTATGCGTGTGCGTAGCTTTACACAAGATGATGCGCATATTTTTTGCACAGATGAGCAATTAGCTGATGAATGCCTCAATATTAATGATCTGATCTTATCAACTTATGCCGATTTTGGTTTTAAAGAGATCAGTCTTAAGCTTTCAACACGCCCAGAAAAACGTGTCGGATCTGACTCATTATGGGATCATGCAGAAAATATCATGGAGTCTGTTCTTAAAACTATTGAGACAAAATTTGCAGGACAAATCAAAACAAGTATCCTTCCAGGTGAAGGTGCATTTTATGGGCCTAAGTTTGAATATACATTGAAGGATGCTATCGGCCGCGAATGGCAATGTGGAACAACACAAGTAGATTTTAATCTTCCTGAACGTTTTGATGCATTCTATATTGATAAAGATTCAGAAAAACGCCAACCAGTCATGATTCATCGCGCCATTTTTGGATCAATGGAACGTTTCCTTGGTATATTAATCGAAAATTTTGCTGGACATATGCCACTTTGGCTTGCGCCTGAACAAGTCGTTGTAGCAGCAATTACATCCGAAGCAAATGAATATGCAAAAAAAATAACAGCAAGGCTTAAAGCTGTTGGACTTTCCGCAAAATCAGATCTTCGTAATGAAAAAATTAATTATAAAATACGCGAACATTCTTTACAAAAAGTTCCCGTAATTTTGGTATGTGGTAAACGTGAAGCTGAAACAAACAGCGTAAGCATGCGCCGTTTAGGAAGTACAGACCAAGTCTTCTTATCTATAGAAGAAACGATTGAACAACTCAAAAATGAAGCAATGTCACCGGATTTGCGCCGTTCAATAAATGGCTAAAATGCTCTAAAAGGTGAAAAAGCCTATAAAGAAAGAAAAACATCGTTATCGTGCTCTGTCAAGCACACGCTTACATTCAATTAATTCAAACAGTATTTCTTGCAACAATGCTTTATCGGTTTTATCTTTGTAAACATTAACAGAACCGACAGATGTTTCCCCTTCATTCCTCATGAAACTCAAAAGCCCAAAAGAAGACTTTTTAGGCTTACTGCTCGTAGATTCAGCAGTTTGTTCCCCATGTTTTTTTTCTAACACGACGTCCATAGCATCAAGATCACCATTACCAACTGCAGTAACAAAAGCAATACCTTTCTCTTTTAAAAGGCGTTGCACACCTTTTATCGTATAACCCTGCTCGTATAATAACTGCTTAATACCATTGAGCAAATCAACATCAACTGGGCGATAATAGCGTCTTCCGCCACCACGCTTCATTGGTTTAATCTGCCTAAAACGTGTTTCCCAGAATCGTAAAACATGCTGAGGAAGCTCCAATAATTCGGCCACTTCGCTAATTGTGCGAAAAGCACCGGAGCTCTTATCCATTTTACAATACCTTATCTTAAACTCTACAAATGATTCTATAATGACTCATTAAGTTTTAATTTCTCAATAAGATTAGACAAAAATAGGACCATAATTGACTGCATTTAAACTAGAAAGCTTTTTGCTTAAAGTACAATGCAGAGTCCCATCTTATACAATTTTTTTTTAACAAATACCAGATATTGTAACAGCGTTTATTTACGTGATATTATTTTTTCTGTCTTGCACGATGCGAATTTAGAATTCTTTGTTTAAGGACATTTGCAGCCTTAAATGTCACTACACGCCGAGGCGAGATAGGCGCTTCAACACCAGTTTTTGGATTGCGTCCAATGCGTTCATTTTTATTGCGGACTTGAAAAGTTGCAAAAGAAGAGAGTTTAACTGCTTCCCCTCTTACAAGTGAATTGCAAATTTCATTCAAAACCAATTCAACCAAAGCTGCTGATTCAGTATGTGACAAGCCCACTTTTCTACAAACTACGCTCGCTAAATCTGCACGCGTTACTGTCTTACTTGTCATTCTAACCACCTATTCAAATATTAAAAATTACAAAACGATTTATACGTTTTATTCAAATATGGTCAAGCGACTATAATTCACCAACGAATAAGAATTGCTCCCCATGTAAATCCACCTCCCATAGCCTCTAACATGACAAGATCTCCTTTTTTAATTCTTCCATCGCAAATAGCTGTTGTTAAAGCCAATGGAACTGATGCCGCAGACGTATTACCGTGTTGATCAACAGTAATTATAACTTTATCCATAGAAATTCCCAATTTTTTAGCTGATGCTTCAATAATACGTTTATTGGCCTGATGAGGCACGAACCAATCTAATTGTGAAGAATTGATACCTGCAGCTGCAAAACAGTCATCAACCGCATCAGTTATCATACAAACTGCATATTTAAAAACTTCTCGTCCTTCCATACGTAAATAGCCCGTCGTTTGAGTTGTTGAAGGTCCACCATCAACATAAAGCTTATTCACATACGCACCATTAGAGTACAATTTCGCAGACAAGATGCCACACTCCAAAGCAACATTACTCTGAATTTCCCGTGCTTCCAACACAACAGCACCCGCCCCATCGCCAAACAAAACACATGTCGTGCGATCTTTCCAATCTAAAATTCGAGAAAATGTTTCAGATCCAATAACCAAAATCCTCTTGGCTACTCCAGAGCGTAAATAAGCATCTCCTGTTGTTAAAGCAAAAATAAAACCAGAGCAAACAGCTTGAATATCAAAAGCAAATCCATGACTCATTCCCAAAGCATGCTGAATTTCAACAGCAGAAGCAGGAAAAGTATGGTTTGGTGTTGAGGTTGCTAAAATAATACAATCAATATCTTTTATCGTTAGATTAGCATTTATAAGCGCAGCTCGTGCAGCTTCTACGCCTAAAGAAACAGTTGTTTCATTTTCATTAGCAATGTAACGTTGACGTATTCCTGTACGCTGAACAATCCACGAATCTGATGTTTCAACAAACTTCGCAATCTCATCATTCGATAAGCTTTTTTTTGGTAAGGCACTACCTACACCACGAATAACTGATCGAATCATTCGGTTCTAACCTTTTCTTGAGATTTTTTACTTATATTACAAATGTTTATCATATGGTCTCCCCATTATTAATCGTGGGTTCACTTTCTTTATCAAAAAGTTTTTCTTTATTTTCATGAAACCGCCGCAAATCAGCCGTTATTTTTTTCAAAAGTCCATTACTAACCATCTCATAAGCAACGCGAATAGCAGAAGCAAAACCGCTAGCATTAGCGCTACCATGACTTTTTATGACAACACCGTTCAAACCTAAAAGCACTCCACCATTCACCCTATCGGGATCCATTTTATGTCTCAGTGTACGAAAAGCGCCCCGCGACAAAAAATAACCAAGGGATGAGAAAAAAGAACTGCGCATAGCAGTGTTTAAGATTTCCCCTATCTGCCGCGCAGTCCCCTCTGCGGTTTTTAAAGCGATATTACCAGAAAATCCCTCTGTTACAACAACATCTACTATTCCCTTTCCGATATCATTGCCTTCAACAAATCCCTTATACTCTAGCCCTTCTAATTGTACTTCACGCAATATCATCCCAGCCTTTTTGATAGCATAGAGGCCTTTAACCTCTTCAACACCGACATTTAAAAGCCCAACACTTGGTTTTTCAGTGTGATATAAGGTGCGAAACATCCCCGCTCCCATAACAGCTAAATCAACCAACTGGCTAGCGGATGCACCAATAGTTGCCCCAATATCCAAAACAACACTTTCACTCCGAAGCGTTGGCCAAATACCTGCAATCCCAGGACGTTCAGCTTCTGCCATCATTTTTAAACAAAAATAAGACATTGCCATGAGTGCACCAGTATTGCCAGCAGAAATGCAAGCATCAGCTTCACCATTTTTTACTGCTTCAATTGCATACCACATTGATGATTTACCCCGCCCATTGCGAAGTGCTTGGCTTGGTTTTTCATCCATACGTGTATAACTTTCTGTGGAGCAAAAGCGCGATAAAGAAGCCAAACAAGGGTATTTTTTTAAAACCGGCTTAACAACCTCATCTACTCCATAAAACAGAAAATAAACATTTGGCAAATGTTTTTGTACAATTGCTGCTCCTGCAATAGTTGCTTCCGGACCATAATCACCGCCCATTACATCCACAGAAATTCTAATCACGCCTGCCTATCCCACATCTTTTCATTTACACTCTAAACACATGTTGCGATTTTTTTTGCTGCTGAACATCCCTGAAACATATTGTGCAAAAACAGCTTCGCAGAAAATACCGTTTTTATAACAGTATACAATAGATAAATTTTTTATGTTCTTACAATTACTTCCAACTTTTCAAAATAGAAAATGGCGATAATTTTTTCTCAGCTTCTCCTAAATTTTCAATGACCCTCATGTGTGTCCCCGCTTTACGTGGATAATGATTAATAGACAACTCAAAAAATTCTTCCATGACTGTACCAATATCAATCTTATCGCCATAAAAAACTTCTGGTGTATCTAGCCCCTCTGCATCTAAAAACAGTTCATTTGTATCCTCTGATATTTTTGGTTTTATCAAATTTGAGTCTTCGGGAACAAAAAAAACCTCAATATTTTCATCGAGAATATTTTCTAGTCGCTCTAATGTTATAACACACAATTGTATTATACATGCCCGCAATAAACCTTTTACGCGTACTCCATGCTTTTTCCACGGTAAAATATGGAATTCTCCCTCACAAAACTTCACTTCCATTAAGTCATGATTCTCAGCTAAATGTGCGCACTCTTTCTGATCTGCAGAGATACGAACCTTTATACCTTTAGCCGGTAATGACCCTACTGAGATTGGATAAACTAAAGCGAATGTCATTGGAGAAGTATTTCGAATACTCATTGGCAACTCTCGAATATGAAGGGATATAAATACTGTGCTTTCATTTAGCCAAAGTACATTTCATTGATTTTTTTCTTTTCTAAAGAAATTCTGTATGGCATAATTCATTTTATAACAGGGAAACTCAATGTAAGCTATGCTAAAATGAGAGAAAATTGAGGTTGCCTTCTTGTCATACATCTAAGTATAAAATGGAGATATCATTGTTTCAGATGCCCAACATAGTGGCCTTAATCAAGTACAAGTTATTGATTGGTCTGTTAACAGCAAGCATGGTAACAATTGCCGGTTGTAGTTTTCTTGATTCTTCAGGTTCAAGCCAAATCTATAAAGAAGGTTATATCCTTGATAAAAATGTGTTTGATTCTATTTCCATTGGATCAAGTCAGAAGCAAGTTATTTTAGCCTTAGGAACTCCCTCGCTAAAAACAAAATATGATAATGAGGTCTTTTACTATATCTCACAAACTAGGTACCGTGGGATGCAGTTTATGAAAACAAAAATTATTGATCGCAAAATTTTGGCCATTTACTTCAACAAAAATGATCAGGTTGCTAAAATAGCTAACTATGGTCTACAAGATGGTCAAGTATTCGATTTTATCGCACAAACAACACCAACCATAACCAAAGAACAGTCTTTCTTGATCCAGATTATTAAAGGCTCAGCAAACTTACCAACCTATAACTAAATTGTAACAGCTGCGTACAATTCTGATAACATTGGTTCTGTTTAACATTAGGATTTTAACTCTACTTTTAGAGCCGGATTTTTTTCGCCATGCTGTCAAGAACTGCATTAACGAGCTTCGGTTCGTCACCTTCAAAAAATGCCTTTGCTATATCAACATATTCATTCATAACAACAGCGATAGGCACATCTTGGCGGTTAATCAACTCCCATAAACCTGCACGCAAAATTGCTCTTAGTATGGAATCAAGACGGGAAAGTGACCACTCTGCTGAAAGTTGTTGATGAAGCATAGGATCAAGCTGTTTTTGATCTTTTACAACACCCGTTATAATAGCTAAAAACCATTGAAAATCAACATCAAGATACTGATCCCCATCAATATTTTTTTCTAAATGATAAGCTTCATATTCAGCTGCTGTTTCCATCACACCAGAACCGACAATATCCATTTGATAGAGTGCTTGAACTGCAGCCAGTCTTGCTGCTCCGCGTTTATTGGCTAAACGTGGAGAATATTTGCCTTTTATATCAGCCATATTTAATGATTATCTCCAAATCTCTTTTTTAGAGCGATCATACATAAAGCAGCTTCAGCAGCAAAACCACCCTTATTTTTTTCATCTTGGTTTGCGCGAACCCATGCCTGTTTCTCATCTTCAACGGTCAAAATACCATTTCCAATAGCCAAGTGCTTATGAACAGTCAAATCCATTAATGCGCGACAAGAATCATTTGCGACAATTTCAAAATGGTACGTTTCACCCCGAATCACACAACCAAGTGCTACATAACCATTGTAAAATACCTTACTATTCTTTTCAGCAAAAGCTATTGCACCTGGTATTTCTAATGCTCCTGGCACTGTCACAATATCATAGCTTGCTCCGGCTTTTTGCAAAGTACGCACTGCACCTTTAAGAAGTGCATCAGAAATTCCATCATAAAAACGCGCTTCAACAATCAATACATGCAACTTTTTATGTATCTCTTTTGTCATAATGGGAACTCATAAAAATTAACCAACGAATTTAGGCGCATAGAGCACCAAATTTTAAAAACTATAATAAATTTTCAGTTTACTCATCTTTTACTTTAAAGCCAGAAAGTTTGGCAGCATAACGGGCAAGCTGATCAATTTCTAAATTGACCCGATCTCCAATGTTTGCTTGTCCCCAGGTGGTCATTTCAAGTGTATGACGAATAATAAGAACATCGAAAATACGATCTTTAACACAATTAACAGTCAAAGATGTCCCATTAAGTGCGATAGACCCTTTGTTTACAATAAAGGGCGTGAATTTTGTTGGAACTTGCAGGAAAAAACGAACTGCATCACCTTCCTTTTTCTGATCAATGATCTCAGCTAAGCCATCAATATGACCAGAAACCAAATGTCCTCCCATTTCATCACCCAATCGCAGCGAACGTTCTAAATTAACAAAAGTTCCTTTTGTCCATTGTGCAAGATTCGTCAAACGCAACGCTTCTTCCCATGCTTCTACAGCAAACCAATTGGTCTTCGCTTTTTGTTTTGATCCTCGCTCAACAATTGTTAGACAAATACCTGAACACGCAATTGATGCACCAATTTCTAAACTCTCCATATCATAGTGAGTAGAAATATTGAACCGCACACCTTGCTTTAAAGATTGAATGTCTTCAACACAACCGATATCTGTTACAATTCCTGTGAACATAATGTCTTACGCCTCCATTTATAACAACGGTCATTTCCGAACATTCTTGTCTCCACTTCATAAAATTGCGAGAGATAATTCCCAAAATGAGGAGCTTCAATACGGTCTTTGCCTAAAATAACGGGTGCATAAAAGCATATCAAATGATCTACACAACCAGCATTTAAAAACTTTTCCCCCGTTTTTACCCCTCCCTCAAGTAAAACGCTATTGATTCCACGTTGATAAAGCAGCCGTAAAACAGTAAGGGGTTGCATATAACCATTGCTCATTTCTACTGAATACACAGACACCCCACACTGTTCCAGTGCACTTTTTTTGCTTTTTTTTGAAAAATTCACATCACAAATAACCCATGTAGGAATTTTCTTTGCCGTTTGAACAACTTTTGCATCAAGTGGGATACATAAATCTGCATCCAAAATAATACGTATAGGCGAACGCCTCTCCATGCCTGGCAAACGACAACTTAATTGTGGATCATCCACTAAGATAGTACCAACCCCCACGAGAATAGCATTATTTTGAGCACGTAAAATATGAGTGTGGGTGTGAGAAGTCATTCCACTAATTTTTATTGCACCTTGCCCCTTTTTTCCCACACCATTATCAGCAGAAATTGCCATTTTAAAAGTGACGGCACAGCGTTGCAGCTTCCTTATACACCAATATGTGCACAACGCTTCAAAAGCCTCTTCAGCCAAAACCCCTTCAACAACCTCAATGCCAGCTGCGCGCAAAAGGGCAATACCACGTCCATCAACCCGCTTATCTAAATCGGTAAGAGCAACAACAACTCGTGAAATACCCGAATTGATGAGAGCATTTACACACGGCAAAGTCTTGCCATAATGCGAACAAGGCTCTAAAGTAACATAGGCAGTAGCACCACGGGCCAAAGGTCCAGCCATGTGTAGAGCTTGTACCTCAGCATGAGGCCTCCCGTGGATGGCCGTTACACCATAGCCAACAATGCACCTTCCTCGACTATCATCGTTTCGTGCAATTATCGTACCGACAGAAGGATTTTCACCAGTAAGACCGATATGACGCTCTGCTAAACGGATAGCTGCGGCCATAAACCGCTCATCTTGCACTTTTTTATTCATCAAAACAAGATTCTGTATTCGCTATACCCTTTGATAACTCGTCTATAACATCGTGAAAATCGCTTGCATTACGAAAATCTCGATAGACGGAAGCAAAACGAATATAGGCAATATCATCAATGTTTTTCAACGCTTCCATCACAAGATGTCCAATTTTTTCTGAAGCAATTTCTGGTTCTCCTAAACTCTCGAGCCCACGTACAATGCCAGAAATTGCACGTTCAATATAGTCAGGATCAATATTACGCTTACGTACAGCTATCTCAACTGACCGCATTAACTTATCACGATCAAATGGCTCACACCGACCACTTTTTTTAGAAACTAAGAGCTCACGCAGTTGAACACGTTCAAAGGTGGTAAAGCGACCGCCACAAACGGGACACACACGCCGACGACGAATGACAGCCCCCTCCTCAACAGGACGCGAATCCTTAACTTGTGTATCCTCGTATTGGCAATAAGGACAACGCATCTTTTTTTATGTCCTTAACAAATGGGAAGATAAGAGTAAAGAGGAAATTTATTTGTCATATCTTCTACTTTTTTCCTAACAGCCATTTCAACGGCATTATTGTCTTCATCGCTCTTTGCCATTTGGAGACCATCAAGAACTTCTGAAATCATATGACCAACTTGTACAAACTCATTTTCCGCCAAACCACGTGTCGTCGCAGCAGGTGATCCCAAACGAATCCCCGATGTTACAGATGGTGCTTGAAGATCAAAAGGAATAGCATTTTTATTACAGGTAATATGAGCACGCCCTAAAGCCAATTCAGCACGTTTTCCTGTCACTTTTTTAGAACACAAATCAACCAACAATAAATGATTGTCTGTCCCACCAGAAACAATATCAAAACCGTTACTTTGTAATGTCTTTGCTAAGGTTTTCGCATTAACAACAACATTGGCACTATAATTCTTGAAAGCAGGTTGCAAAGCCTCCTCAAATGCAACAGCCTTCGCTGCAATTACATGCATTAAAGGACCACCTTGAAGACCAGGAAAAATCGCTGAGTTAATCTTCCTGGCTAAAGTTTCGTCATTTGTCAATATCAAACCACCACGAGGACCTCGTAGCGATTTATGCGTTGTAGTTGTTACAATATGTGCATGTGGGACAGGTGAAGGATGAACACCACCAGCGACTAAACCAGCAATATGAGACATATCAACGAGCAAATAAGCACCGATCTCATCTGCAATTTCACGGAATCGTTTCCAATCCCATAAGCGAGAATAAGCTGATCCACCCGTTATAATAAGTTTTGGCTTATGTTCCTTTGCAAGACGTTCAATCTCTTCCATATCAAGAAGCTGATCTTCTTTACGCACACCATAAGAAACAACATCAAACCATTTTCCTGACATATTAACGGATGAACCATGAGTAAGATGACCACCAGAATTTAAATCCAACCCCATAAATGTATCACCAGGCTGGAGTAAAGCTAAAAATACAGCTTGATTCATTTGGCTACCAGAATGAGCCTGGACGTTAGCAAAAGCAGCACCAAAAAGCTGTTTTGCTCGTTCAATTGCTAAATCTTCAACGACATCAACAAAGCGACAACCCCCATAAAAGCGCTTTCTTGGATAACCTTCTGCATACTTATTGGTTAAAATTGACCCCTGTGCTTCAAGAACTGCCCTTGAAACAATATTCTCTGACGCAATCAATTCAATTTCGTTTTGTTGGCGTTTAAACTCTCCATTGATTGCATCAAAGATTGCAACATCAACGGTTTGTAAATTATCATTAAAAAAGCGCTTTTGTATGTCATTTGCTTGCTTGG
This sequence comes from Bartonella quintana, assembly GCF_009936175.1. Classification (NCBI taxonomy): domain Bacteria; kingdom Pseudomonadati; phylum Pseudomonadota; class Alphaproteobacteria; order Hyphomicrobiales; family Bartonellaceae; genus Bartonella; species Bartonella quintana. Next base: position 883,351 of record NZ_AP019773.1, read on the forward strand.
TCATAAAATACGTTCCTAATATTAAAAAAGTAAAGCAATAAACGATACCACAGCAAGCTATGTAGACCAAATATTTTAAATTATTTTTATTTTAAAATATAACAAAGATTTGCCTTATTCGTTGGCGAATGAAGAAGATTTTTTTGCCATCTAATAATAAAATTCTAGACTTACAAACATAAATAGGGAAAAATGGGTATTGCATTTATTCTAACATTTCTTATTGCACCCTTTTTATAAGCAAGCAGCTTTCCATCTTAAAATATTCAATAATTTACGCTGATTTATAAGTGTGATAAGCTGGAGATGACAAAAAAAGTACGGATTCAAGGCAAAAGGAATGGCAACAAAAATTTTTATTGATGGTGAATATGGAACAACTGGTTTACAGATACAACAGCGGCTAACAAAGCGTTTGGATTTAGAATTACTCTCTCTTCCTCATACAGATCGACAGAATATTGATATTCGGCGAGACTATCTTAATCAAACCGACATTGCTATTTTGTGTCTTCCAGATGATGCCGCACGCGAAACAGTTAACTGGCTTCAAAAGAATAAAAAAATCAGAATTATTGATAGCTCAACAGCCCATCGTGTTGCACCAAACTGGATCTACGGGTTTCCTGAAATGACCGCCGGACACAAAAAACGTATCCAGGCAGCACATTATGTAACCAATCCTGGATGTTACCCTACCGGTGCAATTAGTTTGATTCGCCCCTTACGTGAAGCAGGTCTGCTCGATGCTTATTATCCGATATCAATTAACGCAATATCTGGCTATACGGGTGGCGGAAAACAATTGATTGCGCAAATGGAAAATCAATCTCAACAAAATAAAATTTTGCAAAACTATTTTATTTATGGTCTCAATCTTAAACACAAACATGTGCCAGAAATTAAAATCTATGGACAGATAAACCAAACACCTATTTTTGTCCCAAGTGTTGGTCGTTTTCCTCAAGGAATGATTATAAATCTTCCACTGCATCGTTATCTCTTTACAAAATCAGCAAACTGTTCTGATCTGCGTGAAATTCTTGAAAACCATTATGATGGACAAAATATCATATCCGTTGCATCACAAGAAGAGACTGATGTGCTTAGTAAACTCAATCCAGAATGCTTAGCACATAAAGATGGTATGAAACTGTTTGTTTTTGGCAACGAGAGCGAAGGGATTTTCAATTTATGTGCCATATTAGATAATTTGGGAAAAGGTGCATCCGCAGCTGTTGTTCAAAATCTTGACTTAATGCTTTCAGGGAATTAACACTTTTTAAGACACAAATTTTTATTCAACAGCACGATACGCCTCCTTTGTTGCTCGCCAGTGTACAACTGAAAAACACAATATTGCTAACGCAACACTTTGATGAATGAGCCCCAAACCTATTGGAACTTCACGTAGCAGTGTAATAATACCTAAAAATGCCTGAACAACTATCATAACACATATAAAAAATGCACGACGAGAATGGGTTGAGTGTGGAATATTCTTTTGTACATAGAAAGCGTGAATGATCGTTACAAAAAATAAAAAATACGCAAACAAACGGTGAATGAATTGAATCGTCAAAGGATTTTCAAATAAGTTGAGCCAAACAGGATTATGCTGCATTAACCCATCGGGTATGAACTGACCATCCATAAGGGGCCATGTATTATAAACTTTTCCAGCATGCAGCCCTGCAACCAAAGCACCAAAATAAATCTCAATCAAAATCAAAACAACAAGCCAACCTGCAAAATGTTGAACCCCTTGATTCGCTGGTTTTTCTGAATATTCTGTAAATCCTCGAGATAAGTAAGTAACAAAAGTAATAATAAAACATGCTGTTATAAGATGAAATGCCAAACGATACTGACTCACACTTGTTAAATTACTTTGGCCAATACCTGAAGCTACCATCCACCAACCAATAGCTCCCTGAAGAGCAATAAGAATTGGCACAATGGTAAGCTTGAGTAAAATATTTTTTTCAATACGTTTGATCGCCCAAAACCAAATTAACCCCAATAAAGCCAAAAGCCCAACAAGACGCCCAAGAATGCGATGCGCCCATTCCCACCAGAAAATTACCTTAAACGCATTTAATGTCATATCGCGATTAAGCAGCTTATATTGCGCTATCTGTTGATATTTCAAAAATTCTTCCTGCCACTGCTCTGCCCCAATCGGTGGAATTACGCCGTGAATTGGCCTCCATTCGGTTATCGATAATCCTGATCCCGTCAAACGGGTAGCCCCCCCTACTAAAACAATTGCCAAACAAAGCAATAAAATAGAATAAAGCCACACTTGAATTTGTTTTCGGTTTTTCTTTTGCAATGATGTTAAAACGTCGTTATTCAAAATTTTTTCTGCCATCTCTGATTGCCCCACGTCTCTTCCCAACCACGATACATTTCAAAATTAAATATTAAATCTTAGCTCTTTTAATATGTACTACAACTTTAGCACAAGACAAGCGTGCCTACCTACCACTTAACATGCAACGAGTATTTTATTCTTATTTTACGACATTTATGACGCAAATACGCGGTAAACAGTTTTGGGAAACTTGCTCACCATCTGCATCATCCAATCCTGTTTGTTAAGAGCAATACTACAAATATAATAGTCTGTTAGCTCTGCAAATTGCTCAGATCCATATTTAGGTTTATCCGCCATTTCTAAAATGATAAAATCATAATCTTTTTTAAATCCCTGTAATAGATGAGGGATATTATTTGAAAAATCTTGTGTACAAACAGCACTTGTTAAACCCTGAGGAAGAATATCAATCCCCGTATCATAATCACGATAAATAACATCATGCAACTGAGCTTTCCCCGTTAAAATATCACTCAATCCCCGATGTGGTCCAATGACTTTCTCTATTTGTTGACCAGAAAGATCGACTAACAGAACTGTTTTACGCTCTTTTATGAGATGAAGAGATAATTTTGCCGCCATCTGCGCGGCTTCTGGACCAATTACTGAAACAACTGTTGAAACGCAGCTTTTCAAAAAATCGGATAATCCTTCTATTGTAATACAAACCTCAAGATTTTTTTTTCCTTGAGAGACTAAAATGCTCTCATCATTTTTAAAATCATCTTCTTCCGGTTGATCTTTTTTTGTTACAAAGCATTGGTGAAACAACAAAATTCCTCCCAAAAGAGTGACTAAGCTTGCAAATACACTAATAATAATATTTTTTCCGTACAAAGCCATAAAAGAAATTGGTGCTAACGTTGTCGGCGCCACTACATGAATCTTTGTCTTTTGCAAGAAAGAAATATCCTTACTCATCTCTTTGTTTTTTGCATCTACTATTGTTCTTATTTTATTTTCTAGCTCATTAAACATTTGATTCAAATATTGGGATTGATTTGTTACAAAAAGGCTAATCCTTTTTTTGAGCTGTTCTTCAAAGTCCCTTGCAAGAATCTCATCTGAATGAATTTGATGAGCAATCTGCAAAATTTTATTTTCTAATTGATGAGAAAGCGCCTCTAATTCCGCAGTCATTGCCTTAATTTGTGGATGTGTCCAACCTAATTGTGTAACCATATGCGCTCTTTGCGTTTCTAAAAGATCACGCTTGGATTCTAATGTAGCAACCACTGAATTGCCTGCAATAAATGATAAAGATAGTAAAGACTGTTCATTTTCACGCATCATCTTAATGGTCGAATTCAAACTCGTTAAATGAATACGCTTTAAAGTTGCTTGTGTTAATTGGACAGAAAGATCATTAAGCTCCTTTTGTTTTGCCTCGTGGTAAATCAAAGAATCAACAGATGAGCGAAATCGCTGCACTAGATTAAGTACTGTAGTGTTATCATATTGTTGCTCAATTTGCTGCTCCGTTAACAATAATGTTTGTTTCTGTCTTATGATTGCTTCTGAAAATGCGGAAAACCAAGTTTCCAATCCCTGTTGAGCCGCTTCAAGTGTTTCAGCTTCAAAAGTAAGTTTGATGAGATCACCATTGCAGAATAAATGAATATTTTCACGAAAATCTTTCTTATGAGAAGCATTAAAAGAAAAATTCTGCAAGCTTGAATCATGCAAAAGTATAGGCTGTGAAAATAAAAAAGCGATAACATTCTTTCGTTTATCTACTGGCAAAGGTTTTCCTACAGAATCAGATAACGAAAATGTTAAGGTTGCCTGGTAGCCCCGTGGCTGAAAAAAGTAATACAACCAAATAAAAAATGCACATAGCACTGCCAACAGCAAAACAACCAAAACGTTTCGCATCATTGTGCATACCAGTAGTTTCCTATTGCACTTAAGATTCATTTTTATTTAAACTAGAAAAATACTTCATATTTTTTTATTAAGAGAAAGTAGTAACTATCCTCTTAACTTGAAATAATATTATTTTGAGATGAGAAAAATTTAAGCAAAAATGTTTAGCAATAGATTTAAAAAACTTTAATTCATATTTTGTTTGATATGATCTAGCCGTTTTTTTGCTTCAAAAGTGAGTACGGCTCTAATAGTAACAGAACCATCATCATGCCCTTCCTGTATTATTTCACCAGAATTTTCATAAAACCAATCAATAAGCGACATTTCATGAGGTCTTAAAAGACATTCAATGCTTTGCATTTCTCCAAAAATTCGCTTTTCAATTGCTGCTAATAATTGATCTAGTCCATCGCTCTTAAGCGCTGATACCATGACCGCAGGATTTAATCGTGTTTTTACACTTGTTTGCAAAACATTCAATGCATACTCATCTAATATATCAATCTTATTCCAAACTTCGATGATATGCTCTGTATCATCAGTATCAATACCAAGACCTGAAAGCACTTCTAAGACATCTTGGGCATGTGCGCGATGATCAAGATCTGACATATCTCTCACATGAAGAATGAGATCAGCTTCAACCACTTCTTCAAGGGTTGCTCTAAAAGCTGCAATCAAATTTGTTGGTAAATTAGAGATAAAACCTACAGTATCAGATAAAAGAATAGTTTTCCCATGGGGAAGAATAACTTTGCGCACAATTGGATCAAGCGTTGCAAACAACATATCCTTTGCTAATGCATCTGCACCGCTTAAACGGTTAAAAAGTGTTGATTTCCCCGTATTGGTATACCCTACCAAAGCAACAACTGGATGGGATGTTTTTTTTCTTTTGGCTCTATGAAGAGCGCGTGTTTTTATAACTGTTTCCAATTCGCGGCGAATACGAATAATTTTCTCTTGCAATAGACGCCTATCCGCTTCAATCTGGGTTTCACCAGGTCCACCTAAAAAACCACAGCCACCACGTTGTCTTTCCAAGTGTGTCCAACTACGCACAAGTCTACTTTTTTGATAAGATAAATGCGCCAATTCGACTTGTAAAACCCCTTCTTTCGTTCGCGCGCGATCGCCAAAAATTTCAAGAATCAAAGCTGTTCTATCAATCACTTTGCAATTCCATAACTTTTCTAAATTACGCTGCTGTACTGGTGTTAAAAAATGATCTATAATTGCAAGCTCAATATTATATTCACTTATATAATGAGCAAGTACATCTACTTTACCCTTTCTCAATAAAGTTGCGGGACATGGCGTAGGAATATTAACCGTTTCATGATGAATAACTTCTAATCTTATAGCACGAGCTAACCCTAATGCCTCTTGAACCCGAGAAGACATTGAACGCCCACATGAAGCACTTGCACTTTTGTTTTCTTGGCAAATTGGCACCAAAACAATAGCGCGTACCTGTTCTACAATCCGTGAAAAAAATCCCCCAAATCTCTCATTTTCATTAACCATGGGCACTTAAAGCATTTTAAAAACAGGATAAGAGGTTTATAATGAAATAAAGTAGCTTGTTTATTCAGAGCTTTCACCTTCAAACATCTGTACAGGTTGTCCCGGCATAATTGTAGAAATAGCATGCTTATAAACCAATTGCGCATGTCCATCACGACGCAAAAGGACACAAAAATTATCAAATGAGGTTACAATACCTGTTAGTTTAACGCCATTTACAAGAAAAATTGTAAGAGAAATTTTTTGCTTGCGCACCGTATTTAAAAATACATCTTGCAGGTGTTGTGATCGTTCTGCCATTATTCTTACACCTTCATCTTGAATTGCCTAAAATATCCGTGCACGCATATCGACTGAAAAATATCAAATTGTCAACGTAGAACCTATAAAATTTAGTAAAAGATAATTTAATATCGAGAGAAAAAATATTCTTTAAGGCAATAAGCATTCATAATCTATAGAACCAATCATCAAATATGAAAACTCCTCACATTTACTATTTCATGAATCACTGTTAAAAAATGACCTCTTAATTTTGCGCTCAAAAACAATTGCAAAATGATCCATTTCAAACCATGGGCATTTTAGGAGAATAAATAGCCAATTTCTCAATTTCTCTCATTCAGAATCAACAGAAATGGGCAGTGCAATAGTATGATGCATCAATTTGTCATCGATAACAGTATATACTGCACATATATAAAAGCATTCGCAGGCTATAGATCTCTTTAAAACACTGTGCACAACTGTTATTAAATTCCCCTTATTCAAATACAACCATCTCATGGTTTTGCTTATAATCGAGAATTGTAAACAATATTTTTTTCTGATTAAAATTAAATATTACATTGTTTTTATTTTATTTTTTACCGTTTTTGAATATACTAAAAGAGTTGCGTTAACTTTATCTTGATAAGTTTTCAAAATTTTGCCCTTAACATATTCCTTTCTAAATAATTAACAGCTAGTATACTGGCGTATATGGAGGAGGACGTATCTCTTTTCCATCTGTAAGAGTATGAGGCGAGTATGGCACGCAGAACCAAATTACAAACATTTGAAGTTGAAGTTGAAGAAGCGCTCACAAAAGCCATGAACTTTGACTTTGATGACGCGGCAATCGAAACAATATCATTCAATAATTCTGAAAATGTTGTTAATGTAGATGATTTGATTCAAAAGATTGCAACAGCAGAAGAAGAAATTTTTGTTGAAAATGGTCATTCGATTCTTGCCTCGAATATTCATGATAACACTGTTGTTGATGAATCCGTAGTGGAACAGCTTTTTTCCCAAAAACCTACGGGTGAGCTTTCAGGTGGAACTGTTCATAATACAGTGTTATCTAGGCAACTTCTTCCTGCTAATGATGATCTAACGACCCCTTTAAATTTTGAATTATTAAAGCAAAATTCTGTTTCTCGAATCTACTTGTGTACAACAGCGCTCAGTGCTCTATGGGCAGCAGGAGGTGCTTTTATTGCTCATAAGCTAGCGCCTGCTGGACTCAGTTCCTTATCCAATATTACTACTTTTTTCACATCATCAACTGGACTGGCTGTAACGGCAGGGACAACAATTCCTATTCTTATGTCTTGGGGATTTGCTCAATTAATAAAACGTTCAAATGAATTGCACAATATTGCTGTCCTTATGACAAATGCTGCACAGCGCCTTAGTGAACCACAACATATATCTGAAAAACAAGCTGTTGCTATAGGAGAAACCATTCGTGAAGAAGTAGCAGCAATGAACGAGGGAATTGAACGTACCCTTGGACGTGCTGTTGAGCTTGAAGCTATTATACAAGGTGAAGTTCATAACCTAGAAAAAGCTTACGCTGAAAATGAATCGCGCATTCATACATTAATCAAAGAGTTGAGTAATGAACGCATAGCTATTTTAAATCATGCTGATCGCGTACAATCAAGAATTAAAGGAACACAAGAACAACTAAACGATGAATTTGGCTTGGTTACTTCCAAGATTGTAACTAATGTTGAAAAGCTTGCACAAACACTTTCGCAGACGTTACAAAAACAGGGGGAAGATCTTGTTGCAAAACTTTCCTACGTAGGCGATAGTGTAACAAATCAGCTTGCTGAAAAATTTAGCGAAACCACGAAACAGGTACAGCAAAAAAACACAGAATTTTTCCATGAATTAGGGAAAAACTTTGATGATTTCTCAGAACGCTTTAATAATAATGAAAAGCAAATAGAAAAAATCTTTAATGAAACAGCTGCTAAAGCTGAAATGAATATTGCTAAAATTGCAACGCATATACAAACGGCAACAGATCAGACTCTGCACAGTATTGGAGAAAAATTTAAAATATTAGATGAAACCATTATTGATCGCAATAATCAATCTCTCCAGAATTTTGATGAAAAAATCATGCAGCTCGATGGGCAAGCAGACGAACTTTCTTCTAAATTTGATAACATAACTTCAAAAGCAATTGAAACCCTTGAAGACCGTTTAACAACTGTTGATCTTTCTCTTAAAAAACATAGTGATTCTATCATTGAATCCTTTATTGCTCGCAGTCAAACCCTAAAAGATAATGCTGAAAAGCTTGGTGATTTCTTAGACGGTTATGTCTTGAAAATTAATGCAAATCTCCAAGAAAGAACAACTGATATTACTGACGCGTTCACAAACGGACATGAAATTATTCTTTCTGCAATCGACAAAAGCAAAGAAAGGTTGAGAGAAGAAATTCAACACGTCAATAGTGCAATTGTTGATATAGTACAAGAACGTTCACAGGATTTTAAATTACAACTTTCTGATCAAAGAGCTCTGATGGCAAACATGCTCGATAACGAAAAGAATAAAATCGCTGATACATTAAAAAATCAAATTGATACCATAGCCCAAAATACTTCAGATCTTAAAAAGGTTTTAGTTGATAATGTTCAAATCGTTGATCAACATGCTGAAAATCACGCTGCAAATATAGTTCAATGCACAGAGAAACTACAAGAAGTCATCACGCAAAGCTGCAATACAACGAAAGATGCCTTAGAAGCGCAAGCTAGAAATATTGATATACGCGCTGATGCTCTGCGTGACTCTTTGGCTATTAATAGTTTTTCTCTTAATGAAGTTCTTGCAGATCAGGCGCACACACTCGAACAACGGATGGAAACAATCCATAATCTCATCGCAAAAAGTGATATACGTGTTGATGTTGCATTAAAGCAACAGATAGATTTAGTTGAGAACGCAATTGTTGCCAATAACAAGAATATTACGGAAACTGTTCAAGGACATATCAAAAATCTCGAAGGTCATACCGAAATTTTAAAGAATGTCCTTTCTCAATCCAATGGTAAATTCTTTGAATCCTTTGAAACACACCTGGAATCTTTCGATACAAATTTAGAAGTTCGTGCACATAAGATTTTTGAATGTGCAGCCATACTAGAAGAAAAATTATCCGAAAAATTTGACCAAGTACGTGAAACCATCGAAGCGCAAACATCTGCTTTCGAAGAACGCTCTGATACATTACAAACATCTATCATCCTTAATAATGAACAAAGCCAAGCAATTCAACAAGCGCTGGAAACGAGCGTTGATAATATACGCATTACATTAGAAGATTCCGTTAATACAGTTACAGGCAACCTGCGCGATAAAATTATAAAAGCCTCTGATATTCTTTCTTCTACGGGTGAACAGATAGTTTCGTCTGTTGCCAATATCGCTGTAAAAACAGAAAATATTCTCTCGGAGTCTGGCAATCGTATTGTATCAAACGTTAAACAAACAGTTTATGATACCAGTGAAAAAGTTCTTTCTGTTCTATCTGAACAGACAGCTCAGACTGTAGAATCCTTCACCACGGCGAGTCATAATGCACAAACATTGTTGAATGAAACAATCCATACTTCAGCAACAGCAATTGAAGAAGTACTCAATGAGCGCTGCAATGTTCTTCATCATTCTATGCAGAACCTTAAAAATAATCTAGGGTATCAGCTTTCTGACGTAAGTAATCATTTGGAAGAAGCAAGCAAGCAGACAGCTACTCAAATTTCCGGGCATGTTGAAAAGCTCACAGAGTTGACAAATTATTTAAATCAAGCTGCGCAGAACACAACTGAATCAATTAGTCACTTAACACAGCATATCAGTGAACAGCTCTCCCTCTCAACACAAGATGCTGAACAAAGAATTTATGCACAAAATGAGTCTTTAGTGAATAGCTTGACACAAACCAACTCTGAAACTCTTCAAACCGTAACTGCTATGAAAGAAGATCTTGTCAATAACATCTCCTCTATTCTTAAGCAGTTGAATCAATCAATTTACAGCTTCCACGAGAATAGTAATATTTTATTATCAACAGTTCAAAATATTGATGGTCAGTTTAGCGAGACTGCGAATAATTTTTTCCGCAAAACCAATCAAGCGGCTGAGCATTTATCAGCCTCAAATCAAGCGCTCAATAACAATGTAGAAGTTTTACAAGGGCTTTCACAAAACATCTTTGAAAAGATTGGGCATATAACAAGCACTTTCGGTGAACATGCTAAAACTCTTTCTGAGACCATTCACATTCTTGAACAATCCGAAAATTCGTTGAGTACAACACTTGAGGAAAAACACAAAACGCTCTCTGCATTAAGTAGTGCTCTTGTTTCAAAATCTAATGAAATCAATCAATTAATAGAACATTATGAAAATGTTCTCAGTTTGGCATTTGAACGCACTGACAAAAATACACGTAATTCCACACATTCTCTCCAACAATCACTTAATCAGCTTATTAATGAAGCTTCAACGCGTTTTTCAGGTGCAGCAGAAGATATACGTCGCTCAGCTGATGAAATTCGTTCAGAACTTTCAAAAATTAATAATGATATTAATGAGAGTGTTCAAAATTTGCCAGAAAAGACAAAGGAAACAACGCAAACAATCCGTCATGCTCTGAATGAACAAATTACAGCATTAAAAGATTTGGTAAGCGTTACACAAAACAGTGATCAAAAGAGTGCAAAAGAACAGTTAATACTGACAACTTCCACATCATCAACGTTTAATAGGAGTGATAGTGCTTCCCCTGAAATTGTCAAGAAGATAGTACCACCTGAGCCTGTCTTGCAACAAAACCAAAGCAAAAAAAGGCAAAATAAATGGGTATCGAATCTCTTAGAAAGAGTTTCGCGTGAAGAAACCTTGTATGAGAAAATGCCTGATGATGCTGTTTTTGCACCAGTACAAACAAAACAGCGTCCTGTAAGCGGCTCTCTTAACGCATTAGCAGCTGGTATAGTACGATCCATTAACCACAATGCTGTCATCGACCTATGGGATCATTATCGGCGTGGCCAAAAAAACATCGTGATAGAACGTCTTTATACCTTAAAGGGAAGAGCGATATTTGAAACGGTTAAGAAAAACTATATGGGCGATGTTCATTTTAAAAATTCCGTTAATCAGTATATTGCGGATTTTGAAAAACTCTTACGCGATGTATCCCGTAGTTCTGGTTCTTCCAACTCAGTTCGAAAATATCTGATATCGGATACTGGAAAGGTCTACACTCTGCTTGCTCATGCAAGTGGCCGTATCAAATAGCTAATAAAAAAAGTGGAAAAAGATTTTTTTCCACTTTTTCTTTTTCCAGTGGTATTCACCGCTCATCATAAAACGCGCTGGTCATAAATGTAGTATTGTGCACCAAAGGTTTAGGCGGGACGATTGACTTTCGGTTTTACAGATATTCTAAGCAATAACCCTAATTAAAATAGCGTGATCAATTATCAAACAGCATAAGCATGGCATTTCAAGAGGATGAGCATAACTTCCTCTACTTTCCGCGCCAGTCCCCTTCACACTACTTCACTTCTCGTATACAGACTATATAACAACTAACTTCATGTATAAAATGCTTACGCACAGATTTTCTAGCTAAATCTTTGTTCATTGAAATATCCATATTTGCTTACATCAGCATGGCTGATTTCATCAATGTACAAAATTCCATTTTTCAGCCTATTACAATACAAAATTGAACACAGCTCCATCTAAAGAAATTATTTTCATCCTTTATTCAATAGTAAACAAAACGACTTCCATTATTCGGCTTTCCAGGCTCCGTTAGAGAGGATACGAATATTTTAAAATTGCAAATATTATTTTATAAGTCCTATACTCACTTATAGAAATGTAAAGAGAGCATATGTTTATGGAAATCAGGTTAAATGAATAAGTGACTTTCTTCTGTTCTTTCCTTTCTTGCCAGCATTGCAAAAAATAACTCCTTGGTCATATAATGTGTAGTAATATTTTACCTGTTTTTAAAAACTGACTAAATTCAGTAAATTTTTGCTAAGAAGAAAAGAATAATCTTGCTGATGTCAATGAAATTGTTAATTAGCGCAAATGAAAAGAATCATCAAACTAGTTGAATGATCAAGAAGAATTTGCTCCAACACCTGTACATTCTTGTATTCAGAGAAATTAGGATCTATCAGTGTACAAGATCTTATCGTATATGGAACATTCATAAACGTATACTAACCTGGATATCGTAACAATGTCTACAGAACGAAATAATGATTTCAGTCCACAAAAAGCTGAACTTGATAATGCCGCACTTTTTTATCACCAATATCCCAAACCTGGAAAATTAGAAATTCAAGCGACAACACCTCTTGATAATCAGCGTGATTTAGCTCTTGCTTATTCTCCAGGCGTTGCTGCCCCATGTCTTGCAATTTACAAAGATCCCAATCTTGCTGCTCAATATACTGCTCGCTCTAATTTAGTCGCCGTTATATCAAACGGAACTGCTGTTCTTGGATTGGGAAACATTGGCCCACTTGCTTCAAAGCCGGTTATGGAAGGAAAAGCTGTTTTATTTAAAAAATTTGCGAATATTGATGTCTTTGATATTGAAATTGATGCATCCGATATTGAACAAATGGTACAAACCGTAGCTGCCTTAGAACCTACATTTGGTGGTATTAATCTTGAAGATATTAAGGCTCCTGAATGTTTTGAAATTGAAGAAAAACTTCGCGCTAAGATGAATATTCCAGTTTTCCATGATGATCAACATGGAACTGCTATTATTGTTTCTGCGGCGGTATTAAATGCCTTAAGTCTTTCAGGGAAAAAAATCGAAAATGCAAAAATAGTTGCCTCGGGCGCGGGTGCTGCAGCTCTGGCTTGTATTAATCTTTTGGTTCGCCTTGGAGCAAAAGTTGAAAATATTTGGCTTAGCGACTTAGAGGGAGTTGTTTATGAAGGTCGCAAGACACTTATGGATCGATGGAAAATCAATTATGCACAAAAAACTGATGCACGGACTTTATCCGAGATTATTGATAATGCAGATATTTTCCTAGGTGTTTCAGCAGGTGGTGTTTTAAAACCTGAATATCTGAAAAAAATGGCTCCAAATCCATTAATTTTAGCGCTTGCTAATCCAACACCAGAAATTATGCCAGAAGAAGCACGTTCTGTCCGGCCAGATGCAATGATCTGCACAGGACGCTCTGATTACCCCAATCAAGTCAACAACGTCCTTTGTTTTCCTTATATCTTCCGTGGTGCATTAGATGTTGGTGCCATCGCGATCAATGAAGCAATGAAAATAGCAGCAGTTTATGCCATTTCTTCCCTCGCGCGTGAAGAATCTTCAGATGTTGCAGCACGTGCATACTCAAAGGAACCACCCAGTTTTGGGCCAGACTACCTCATTCCCTCTCCCTTTGATCCGCGTTTAATACTGCGTATCGCTCCTGCGGTTGCTAAAGCAGCAATGGAAACGGGTGTGGCAATTCGACCAATTAGAGATATGGAAGCCTATTATGATGTCCTTAACCGATTCGTATTTCGTTCTGGCTTAACGATGAAACCGGTTTTTGCAGCAGTAAAAACAGCAAAACGTAAACGTGTAATTTATGCTAATGGTGAAGATGAACGCGTACTTCGTGCAGCACAAATTGTTCTTGAAGAACAAACAGCGATTCCTCTCCTCATTGGTCGTCCATATGTCGTGGAGGCGCGATTAAAACGCTTTGGTTTAAGAATTCGCCCCAGCATAGATTTTGAACTTATAAATCCAGAAGATGATCCACGTTTTCGTGATTATGTTAACTTATTGCTTCGTTACACAGGAAGACGTGGTGTCTCGCCTGAAGTTGCAAAAACAATCGTGAGAACATCAACAACAGCTATTGCTGCTCTCGCAGTAATGCGTGAAGAAGCTGATGCAATGATTTGCGGTCTAGAAGGTCGTTTTGAGCGTCATCTTGAATTGATTGAACAAATTATTGGACTTAATTCCAATACTAGCTGTTTTTCTTCTGTTAGTTTACTTATCTCTCCGCATCGCACTCTTTTTCTAACAGATACTTACGTCAATGAAAATCCTTCTGCAGAAGAAATAGCAGAAATGACAGTCTTAGCAGCTCAAGAAATTGAGGCATTTGGAATAACGCCAAAAGCAGCATTATTGTCGTACTCAAACTTTGGCTCCAAAAACACCGACAGTGCACGTAAAATGCGCCGTGCAACTGAAATTCTCGCAGAATTATATCCAAATTTAGAAGCCGATGGAGAAATGCAAGGTGATGCTGCGCTTTCTAAAATTTTTCGTGATCGTGTTTTTCCTGATTCACGCCTTAAAAATGAAGCGAATTTGCTTGTCTTTCCAACGCTTGATGCAGCTAATATTACACTCAATATTGTCAAAAATCTAACCAATGCACTTCATGTCGGCCCAATCTTGATCGGAGCTGCACGCCCTGTCCATATACTAACGCCTTCAGTAACTTCGCGAGGAGTTGTCAATATGACAGCTCTCGCAGTACTTGCTGCAAATAGAAAAATTCCATGATGAAATAGGTGAACCTTGCTCAAAACACAATTTCATAGCTTTTTCTAACCTTAACAAGTAATAATTTAATATTCTGCAAACCCATTTGTCCTATCAAAAAGATAACTGTATTCTAGATTAAGTTTTTTTTTAAGATAAAAGAAGTTATACAGAACATTGTTAAAGTATTTTCTAAAACCACAAATTAAATAAGGAATTATACATTGCCCTCTACGTTTGATAAAGTTGCTGATATTATCGCAGAAATCAGTGAAATTGATCACAGCATGATCACACCTGAAAGTCATACAATTGACGATTTGGAAATTGATAGCCTTGATTTTCTTGATATTGTTTTTGCTATTGACAAAGCCTTTGGAATTAAAGTTCCATTAGAACAATGGACTCAAGAAGTCAATGAAGGTGGAGTTGCAACTGAAGAATATTTTGTTCTTAAAAACCTTTGCGCAAAAATTGATGAACTCGTTACCCTAAAACAGGCTGGTTAATTTTCTCACTATGCTTGATCAAGCTGTATTTATCACTGGTATAGGACTCATAAGCTCTCTCGGTGAAGGGACTGCTCATCATTGGAATCTCTTGAATGATCCCACAGTCACACTAAATCTTGATTGTTCAACTTTTTCTCCCTACACTGTCCATAAATTGCCGGAAGTTGACTGGAATTTACAAATTCCCAAAAGAAATGATCAACGGCAAATGGGAACGTGGCAACGCCTTGGTACTTACGCAGCTGGCCTTGCTCTTGATGACGCAGGTATGAAAAATAATGAACAATTAACATCGACAATGGATATGATCATTGCAGCAGGTGGAGGAGAACGTGATATTGTCGTTGACACACAGATTCTTTCCAAGGCACGCAGAGCAGCTGATCATGCTTCCATGTTAAATTCAATCCTTTCAACTGAACTTCGTCCAACTTTGTTTTTAGCGCAACTTTCAAATCTTTTGGCTGGAAATATTTCAATTGTTCATAAAGTAACAGGATCTTCTCGTACCTTCATGGGAGAAGAAGGATGTGGACTTTCTGCTATTCAAATTGCTGCGGCTCGTATTCGATCAGGACAAAGTACACATGCGCTGGTTGGCAGCTCCTATAATGCACAAAGTTATGATATGTTATTGGCACATGAGCTTGGAGGCCTCTTAACACGCAGTGGATGGACACCGGTATGGGAGCGTAAAAATTGCCTTGGCGGTGGTGTCATAACTGGTTCTGGTGGCATCTTTCTGGTCCTTGAAAGCGAGGAACATGCAAGAAACCGTAATGCACGTGTTTATGCTGAAATTAAGCAAATCATCACGGATCAAACAGACAGAATGAAAATTCCACTTAAAAAATCAATTGCAACGATGTTGAAAACAATAGAAGCTAAATCTGCCTTGGCTATTTCAGCTGCTTCAGGATTTCATGAAGTAACAGAAGCAGAACAAAATGCCCTTGATGATGCTGATATGTTTTACCGCGGGATTACAACATTATTTGGTTATATGCGCGAGGCGCAATTTCTTTTAGCACTTGCACTTTCTGCTATTACTGTTGAAAAAAAGCGCTGTTTTCCAGCGTTAAGTGCCCATGAAAAGCCTTTTTCTAAAGAAGTGCATGAAGCATTTGTTACGACTATTGGTATAAAAAGAGCTGAAGGTATAGTACGCCTCACTGCTGTTTAAAGGGGATTTCTACAGTGCAATATAACGATCATCTTGGACGTCCGCTTGTAGCAATAACTGGCGCAGGAGTTGTAACATCACTAGGGCAAGGTAAACATGAAAATTGGCAGAAATTAACAAACGGTGTTAGTGGCATCCATAAAATAACGCGCTTTCCCGTTGAAGGGTTAAAGACACAGATTGCTGGAACAATTGATTTTCTCAAAGAAAGCACGCTTGGTGCTTCAGCTCTCTCTGAAAAACTTGCTGATCTTGCAGCAGAGGAAGCTCTAGCGCAAGCAGTTTTTGATAAAAAGAATTTTAATGGGCCATTATTTTTAGCTGCTCCTCCTGTTGA